>JADJXQ010000003.1:300000-432003 GCA_016710335.1 Rhodospirillales bacterium | reverse complement strand
CGCAGATCACCCATCGCGGCGATCCCGGCGACGGGTGTCCCGTGGCCCCAAACGTCAGCCTCGCCGAGTTCGGCAGGAAACGCCTCACGCGCCACGATTGCGTCTTCGAGGAACGGGTGGTAGTTCACGCCGCTATCGAGAACGGCTATCAGAGGCAAATCCTGATCGATTGGCGCAACATCCGGAACCTGGTCAAGCGCTACGGCCACCTGTTCGTTCGCCCGAAGGTCCGGTTGTGGTGGTAAGTCTACGAAAGCCACTTGCGGGATCGATAGGAGCGGGCGGATCGCATCGCCCCTTGCCTGAATGCGAACAATAGTGATCGAGGGCCCCGTGTAGTGATCGAACATCTCACCGCCGCGGTCCTCTACAAATGCGATGATCTGTTCCGCCACCGCCCGTCGCGCCGCTTGCGGGCCGATTTCCCAAAGCTCGACGTCGACAGTGTAGAGTTCTTCGTTCTGAAAATCCGTTACTTCGGTAAAACCTTCCTCTTTCGCTCGGACACCAAGCCGATCACGTGGTGTGATCGTTCCAATGCCGCCAATGCGGTTGATAAACCCCTCGTAGCGACGTCCCGCCTGGCCCTCTGGGATAACGCCCTCATAGGCATCCAGTCGCGTGCGAAAATCCCTCAGATCGTCGTTCGAAGAGAACAGGACGAGCGTATTGTCGTCATCGGTCGCCAGAAGCGTCAGTCCGAGCCGCTCCCAATCTTCCTCCATCGGGAGGCCATGCATTTGAACACGCAGTATTAGAGATGGGTCGACGAATTGCGGGGGGCGTTGCTGCGCCCTCTGATCGGCGATTGCCTGATCGATTTCCTGGCGCACTCTGGCGCCGTGGCCGCCCCCCTGCCTTGGGACCGGAGGAGGTCTACCGGTCTTGCGTCGCTCAAACCTCTCGGGCAGACGCACCAACTGAAGGTGATTGAACTGGGGCAATTAGTTCCTCACGATTGATTGGTCAGCTTCCTTATACGCAACCGTCGCCGTTCGGCATAGCGGACCGCCTCGCGAAAATCCTTCTTTGAGATCGACTTCCGGTGGTCGAGCAAAGAAAGTTTCTTTGCCTGATTGCAGATCTTCTCTAACTCCGCGTAGGAATAGTCTGCGAGACTCTGGATAACATCTTCGACTTCAAAATCGACAGCCGTATTCTTAAACGCATTGATTACATATCTCCGGACCATTACCTCGTCAGGATGATCGAACCAGACCACTTCATCAAATCGCCGCCAGATCGCAGGATCAAGGTGGCTGTCGAGATTGGTCGCTGCAATCAAAAACCCGCCAGGCTGAATCTGATCGATAAAGATCAGTAAGCTGTTGACCACTCGACGCAACTCGCTGTGATCGTTGCCTTCCTCACGGGAACGCGCGATCGCATCGAACTCATCGAAGAACAGAACACAAGGCTGACGACGCGCGAACTCGAACGTCTTGCGAATATTTGTCGCTGTTTCGCCCAGAAAGGATGAAACTAGCCGGTCGAGTTTGACGTGAAAAAACGGCATCCCGAGCTTGCCGGCGAAAACCTCAGCACACAGCGTTTTGCCAGTCCCCGGTGGGCCACAAAACAGCAGCTTCGATCGAACCGGCAAACCATGACGTTTGATCACCTCTGCCCGCCGGAATTCTTCGATCATTCCGGAGAGTAGCCTCACGTTCTCACTGCTCAGAAGGATATCTTCGGCACGGTAACGTGGCTCGACCCGCTGGATGAACTCGTTTGCGTCATCAGGAAAAGAGATAAGACGCGTCAATCCTTTCGATTGAGGCCTAGCCGCCACGCCTTCCAACGCTTTGCGCAACGACCGGGCCAAAACGCGATTGTTCTTCTGCTCTTCTTCGTCAATGATTTGCTCCACCACGGTCCGGAACTCATCGTCACGACCGTAGCTCAGGAGCAGCTTTTTCATTAGTTCGCCGCGTGCCATCGCACTCCCTCCGCCGGCCTTGATACTACCCGGAACTTCACCGGGGGGCCACAACATATTGTGGGTCATTCATACTCCACACCAATGGTGGCCAGTTCGAAAAAGCAACCAAAACAGCCGGAAAACCCGCAAATTAGGCCAAAAACGACTTCTCCTCAGAAGGGACACCTATCGTACAACTCCGGCAGGCCTCAATTAACCGGTATTTCGAGGTGTCCAGTTAGGCTCACCAGAGGCACCGATTCGGCTCTGCTCACGCCCAAGGGAGCAGCCGACGCAAAGATCAACTGGTGGAAGCAGGAGGCATTCCAGACGGGCTCGGTGCATATCAGATCGGTTTTCCTGATACGGATCTCTGAAACAGAATTACCAATTCTGTTTCAGCTTTTCGGGCAGCGATATCGATTTAGCGTGCTTTCACAATACTACCGTATATCCGCGACACAACAATGTGAAACATAACCCGGGTCAAATGTTTCGCCTTGGGCATTCTCAATTACCCTCCTAGGGCCGTTGTGGTCGTTTGGAGCCTGAAACGCCGCAGAAGGTCTCAATCCATGTCTGCTATGTCAATTGGGATCAGACGAAGCGCTGGGACGATCAGTATTACGGCTCCGGGTCAACACCCGACCTCGCCGCATGGGACAACCGGGACGACCTCGCAACCGTTATTGCCGCCGACCCCATTCGCCCGATTCCTTTGGGGAACAGTGGCGCCCCCTGCGGGCGTGCGAATCGGGAGGCGGGGCGGGGGCTCTGCCCTGACATGGTCGCCGCGAGCCGGAGTCCGCAACGCGGGCGCAAGACGTGTGACTTGGGGGCGGCGTGGGGGATAGTATGGCGGGGTCATGCGAGCTTGAAAACGGTGTCATGAGGGGGCACGGCGGGTCATGAAACGACGGTGGGCAATACTGGCGGCATGCTTCGGGGTTCTCGGCCTGGGCGTGCTCGGCGTTGGCGGTTTCGGCTTTGCCGGAGCGGCGCAGGCGCAGGACGGAGGCCGGGTGGCGCTGCAGCTTCGCGAACAGGTCAATCAGGGCACAGTCGGCATCGTCGCGGGGGGCGTCTCCGGCACCTACATCCGCATCGCCGCCGATCTGGCCGACGTGCTGGACCGGGAGGATCAGACGCTGCGGGTGCTGGCGATCCTCGGCAAGGGCTCGGTTCAGAACATCACGGACGTGTTGTATTTGAAGGGCGTCGACGTCGCCATCGTCCAGTCGGATGTGTTGCGCTTCATGGAGAACACCCGCACCCACCCGACGATCCACGAACGCATTCGTTACATCACCAAGCTCTACAACGAGGAATTCCATTTGCTCGCCGGCGCCGACATCAGCGGCGTCGAGGATCTGGCAGGGCGCAAGGTGAACTTCGACGTCAAGGGCAGCGGCACGTTCATGACCGCGACGACAGTGTTCGAGTCCCTCGGGATCGACGTGGAGCCGACCCACTTCGATCAGGCGCTGGCGCTGGAAAAGCTGAAGGCGGGCGAGATCGACGCGCTGGTCTATGTGGCAGGCAAGCCGGCGCGCCTCTTCGCCGACGTGGGCGGCGATAGCGCCCTCCATTTCGTGCCGATCCCGCCGAGCCCGGCGCTACTCGAAACGTATCTGCCGGGGAGGCTTCGGCACGAAGACTACCCCGCGCTGATCGGCGACGGGGACGCCGTCCCGACGATCGCGGTCGGTGCAGTCATGGCCGTCTACAACTGGGATGCGCAGCATCCCCGTTACGAAAAGACAGCCACGTTCGTTCGCGGCTTTTTCGACAACATCGCGGCGTTCCGGCAGCCTCCCCGCCACCCGAAATGGCAGGATGTCAACCTTGGCGCGGAGGTCCCGGGCTGGCGGCGCTTCGCCCCGGCGGAGGACTGGCTCAACGCGAACCGCTCCGAACCCGCCGCCACTGAAGGACAATGACGGGACGCCGACGCGCGCCGCTCGATACCGCGTGACCAGACGGCGGGCGGGCCGTTGCAGGTTGCGGTCGGCGTCAGGTCATGGAGAGAGGCCGTCCAGCGCCGCTTGCGCCTCGGTTGCGCCCATGCTGATCGCCGTGCGGTACCAGCGACGGGCCTGCTCCGCGTCGCCCCGAAGGCCCACTGCCTTATGATCGGCGACGAACCTTGGGTCGTAGGTCTTTCCGGTGAGCAGGGCGGCTTCGCCGCTGCCGTTGTCGGCGGCCAGTTCGAACAGCGCACGGGCCGAGACGATATCCCCCTGAGCGAGCAGCGCCCGGCCGCGAACAATCAGCGGGCCCGGATCGAAGGCGGCCACGGCCGCCGGCGCGGCCTCAACCGGGGGAGCCGCCGGCGCGGCCTCGACCGGGGGAGTCGCCGGCGCGGCCTCAACCGGGGGAGCCGCCGGCGCGGCCTCATCCGGGGGAGTCGCCGGTTCCTGAATGTCGCGACGGTCCTCCGCCGCATCAGGAGCTTCGTGCTCGCGGCGCGCCTCCTCCTCGACCCTCCCGTCGACGGATGAGGATGGCTGATCCCTCGGCTCCGCATCATCCGCCCCGCGGCGCGACTCCTCCATTGCGGATGGCGGTTCCATCGTGGGTTCTTCCGCGCGCGGTTGATCTGCCTCGATGGCGGCGGCTGACGCCGGTCCACCGGCGCTGTCGTTGTCGCCGCTCGCGGGAGTTTCCGCTTCATCGGGCGCCGTAGGTTCGGCCCGTTGATCCTCTGCACCGTCGCCATCGTCAGTCGGCGGCACGGTTTTTTCATCTGCCGCTACCGGCCCGGTTGCCGGCTCTGCTCCCTGCTCCGCCGGTCCATCGGTATCGGCTGCCGAGGCAGCAGCGGCGTCGGCCGCACCCGGCGCCTCCTGCAGATCCGCAGACTTCGGTTCTTCCGGGCTGCCGGCGCTTCTGGACTCAGCATCAGTCGGCCCATCACCGCTCTCCGTCTGTTCGGCGTCGTCCTCCGGTGCAGGCGCCGCATCCGCCGCCGCAACCTTGCTGTCACTGGCCGGGTTCGGAACCCGTCCCTGTTCCATCGCCGCCGTCAACTCCGCGACCCGCTTCGCGACCTGGTCCTGCTGTTGTTCGTCAAGGACGTTTTCCATGCCGCGCTTGTAATAGCGGGCGCGGGCATGGCCGTTGCGGTCGGCGAGCACGAACCACGCGTAAGCGTCCAAAAGATCGTCCAAGTTCGCAGGATCGTTGAGAAGCGTCTCCCCCAGCCGGAACTGCGACGCGCCATCGCCCGCCAAAGCCTCGGCGCGCAGGACATCCCGCCCGTCAGACTGCGGATCCGCCGGTTCGGCGCGTGGCAAAGCCGCGGCCATGAGCACGAACATGACAACAAGACTTGAAAGCCACAGTGTCTTGAAGATGACGAGCCCCAGGCCGGTTTGGTACGCTCTCGACATCATTTCCCCCAAACTGGTCCCATGTCGTTGCACGGTTTCTTTTCGGATCGCCCGATTTTTGCCTCATTCATGATACGGGTCTTGACCCGAAAAACAAAGCGCGGCGACCGGCGATGGCGTCGTCTCGCACAAGAGTCCACGATCAGCGGAATTATCCCGCCGCGGCCAGTCGTTCGAGCCGCGCCGCGCAGAATTTGAACTCGGGGATCTTGCCGAGCGGATCCAGTCGTGGGTTGGTGAGCAGGTTGGCCGCGGCCTCGGCGTAGCAGAACGGCATGAACACCATGCCCTCCGCAACGTCGCCGTCGGCGCGGACCCGGGCCTCGATGGCGCCGCGGCGGGTCGACAACCGCACCGCATCGCCGGCGATGACGCCGTGCCGCGCCATTTCGTTCGGATGCAGGCTGGCGACGGCGACAGGCTCGAGCGCGTCGAGGACCGCCGCCCGGCGGCTCATGGCGCCGGTGTGCCAGTGCTCCAGCAGCCGCCCGGTGGTCAGCACCAGCGGATAGGAAGCGTCGGGCACCTCGTCCGGCGGCACCAGGTCCACCGGCACCAAGCGGCCGCGACCGCTGGCGGTCGGGAAGCCGTCGCCGAAGATGATCTCGTGGCCTGGCTCGCCTTCGTCGTCGCACGGGTAGGTGACGCTTCCGTCGCGCTCCAGTCGCTCCCAGGTAATGCCGCGGATCGACGGCATGCCCTTCCGCATCTCGGCGAACACGTCGCGCGGATGGCCATAGGTCCAGTCCAGCCCCAGCCGTCGGGCCATCTCCTGGAGGATCCACAGGTCCTGTCGGGCGTCTCCCGGCAGCGGCAGGGCGGCCCGCGCCAGTTGCACCTGGCGGTTGGTGTTGGTGAACGTCCCGGTCTTCTCGAAGAAGCTGGACGCCGGCAGCACCACGTCGGCAAGAGCCGCCGTCTCGGTGAGGAAGATGTCCTGCACCACCAGATGCTCCAGCGCCGCCAGCCCCTCGCGGGCGTGGCGGGCGTCCGGATCGGACATCGCCGGGTTCTCGCCCATGATATACATGCCCTTGATGACGCGATCGTAGGCGGCATTGATGATCTCGACGACGGTGAGGCCACGCGTCCCGTCCAGTTCCGCGCTCCACAACTCTTCGTAGAAGCGCCGGGTTTCGAGGTCCTCCACCGACTTGTAGTCCGGGTAGACCATCGGAATGAGGCCGACGTCGGAGGCGCCCTGGACGTTGTTCTGACCGCGGAGCGGATGCAAGCCGGTGCCGGGGCGGCCGACCTGGCCGGTGATCAGCGCCAGCGCGATCAGGCAGCGGGCGTTGTCGGTGCCGTGCACGTGCTGCGAGATGCCCATGCCCCAGAACAGGATGGAGCGCTTCGCCGTTGCGTAGAGACGCGCCACCGTGCGGATGGTCTCGGCGGCGATGCCGCAGACGGCCGCCATCGTCTCCGGCGCGAACGCAGCGACGCGCGCCTTAAGTTCGTCGAATCCCTCCGTGAAGCCGGCGACGTACTGCGCGTCTGCCAGTCCCTCCTCGATGATGGCGTGGATCATCGCCGACAAGAGCGCAACGTCGGTTCCGGGCCGAACCTGCAGCACGTGGTCGGCATGCCGGGACAGGCCCTGGCGGCGGGCGTCGATGACGATCAGCTTGGCGCCGCGCTTGACGGCGTTCTTGATGAACGTCGCGGCAACCGGGTGGTTCTGGGCCGGCCGGGCGCCGATGACGACGATGACGTCGGCGTCCGCCGCAGCGGTGAACGGCGCGCTGACCGCGGCGGAGCCGATCCCCTCCATCAGGGCGGCGACCGACGAAGCGTGGCAGAGGCGCGTGCAGTGGTCGACATTGTTGGTGCCGAAGCCGACCCGCACCAGCTTCTGGAACAGATACGCCTCCTCGTTGGAGCCCTTGGCCGAGCCGAACCCGGCCAAGGCGGCGGGACCGTCGCGATCCCGGATGCGGCTGAGACCGGCGGCGGCGCGCTCGAGCGCCTCCTCCCAGGTCGCTTCGCGGAAGTGGATCAGCGGATGCCCGGCGTCGGTGGTGGCCGACGGGTCCTTGCCGACGCCGTCGCGGCGGATCAGCGGCCGCGTGAGCCGATGCGGGTGCGCGCCATAGTCGAAACCGAAGCGGCCCTTGACGCACAGCCGGTTGCGGTTGGCCGGGCCGTCGCGGCCGTCGGCGGCGATGATGGCATCGTCGCGGACATGGTAGGTGACCTGGCAGCCGACGCCGCACCAGGGACAGAGCGAGTCGATGGAGCGGTCGGCGCGCGCGGTTCGCAGCCCGGCGGCGTCGACGAGGTTCGCGGGCATCAGGGCGCCGGTCGGGCAGGCCTGGACGCATTCGCCGCAGGCGACGCAGGTGCTGTCGCCCATGGGGTCACCGAAGTCGAACGCCACACGGGCGTGGTGGTTGCGCCCGGCCATGCCGATGACGTCGTTGACCTGCACCTCCCGGCAGGCGCGAACGCACAAGGTGCAATGGATGCAGGCGTCGAGGTGCACCGCCATGGCGGGGTGCGAGCGATCCGGAGCCGGGCGGAGGCGCGGGCGGAAGCGGCTGGAGGCGAGCCCGGCCTCCCCCGCCCACCGCCAGAACAGGGAGTCCGGATCGTGAGCCTGGTCAAGTGCCGGCTGGTCGGCCATGAGCAGTTCGAGCACCATCCGCCGGGCCGTCCGGGCCCGTTCCGAGTTGGTGGAGACGACCATGCCGGGCGTCGGCTTGCGGAGGCATGACGGCGCCAGCACCCGCTCTCCCTCGATTTCCACCATGCAGGCGCGGCAGTTGCCGTCCGGCCGGTAGTCCGGCGCGTCGCGGTGGCAGAGGTGCGGAATGACGGCGCCGCGGCGCCTGGCCACCTGCCAGATCGTCTCCCCCGCCTCCGCCTCGACGTCGACGCCGTCGAGAAGAAATCGCAGCGGCGCGGTCATCGAGCCACCTCCTCCCCGAAGAAGCGCAGCGCGCTCAGAACCGGGTTCGGCGCCGCCTGCCCGAGCCCGCAGATGGACGCATCGCGCATCGCCTGGCTCAACTCCCGGATCAGCGCCGTGTCCCACACCGGCGCGTTGATCAGCGCCAGCATCTTTTCGCAGCCGACCCGGCACGGCGTGCACTGGCCGCAGCTCTCGTCCTCGAAGAAGCGGAGCAGGTTGGCGGCGACCGGCCGAATGTCGTCCCGGTCGGACAGGATGATCACCGCGGCGGAGCCGACGAAGCAGCCGTGCGGCTCCAGATGTCCGAAATCCAGAGGCAGATCGGCCAGTTCCGCCGGCAATATCCCGCCGGAGGCGCCGCCTGGGAGGTAGGCCTTGAAGGCGTGGCCCGGCAGCATGCCGCCGGCGCGTTCCTCCACAAGCTGCCGCGCCGTAACCGCCGCCGGCGCCACCACGACGCCGGGGCGCGCGACCCGCCCCGACACCGAATAAAGGCGCGGCCGCCCGGCACGCTGGTAGGCCTCCGCTCCCTGTTCGAGGATCTCCCGCAGCCAGAACAGGGTCTCGACGTTGTGGATCAGGGTCGGGCGGCCGTTGAGGCCGCGCTCGGCCGGGAACGGCGGCCGGTTGCGGGGCAGGCCGCGCTTGCCCTCCAGGCTCTCCAGCATCGCCGACTCCTCGCCGCAGATGTAGGCGCCGGCGCCCCGCCGCAGATGGATGGCTACTCCGTTTGCGAGACCCGCGGCGCGGACCTTGTCGATTTCCACCGGGAGCACGGCGTGGGCCTGGGCGTATTCGTCGCGAACGTAGATGTAGATCTCTTCCGCTTCCACCGCCCAGGCGGCGATGAGCGCCCCCTCGATGAGACGGTGCGGATCGGTATCGAGACACCAGCGGTCCTTGAAGGTTCCCGGCTCGCCCTCGTCGGCATTCACGGCGAGCACACGCGGCTTCGGCGCGCCCTGCAGGAACCGCCACTTGCGGCCGGCGGGAAAGCCGGCGCCGCCGAGGCCGCGGAGACCAGACGCCTCGACCTCGGCCAGCAACGCGTCCCGCGAGCGTTGCCCGCTGATCGCGGCGCGCATTACCCGATAGCCGCCGCCGGCGCCATAGGCGTCGAAGCTCCGGTACGCCGGAATTTCCGGATCGGTGCGACCAGCCATGACGGCCGCGTGCACCGCATCGGCGCGGGCGCAGGCGACTTGGCGTTTGCCGACCACCGCCACCGGCGCCCGGTCGCAGGCGCCGACGCACGGCGCCTCGACAATCCGCACGCCGCCGCCGAGGCCGGCGCAGTCCTGCCGCAGCCGCTGTGCCCCGGCCATCTCGCAGACCAAGCCCATGCAGACGCGCACCGTGAGCGGTGGTGGCGCGCTCTCTCCCTCCTTGATCACGTCGAAGTGGGCGTAGAACGTCGCCACCTCGTAGATCTCCGCCTGCGCAAGCCCCATGTCGTGGGCGAGGGCGGCGAGGTGGCCGGCCGAGATGTGGCCGAATCGATCCTGAATCCGATGCAGAAACTCGATCAGCAGGTCGCGCCGTCGCGGCCGATCGCCGAGCAGAGCGCGGACCTCGGCGAGGCGGCCGGGTTCGACCTGCCGTCCCTTGGGAAAGAAGGGCGAGCGTCGGCGGGTGTTCGCAGTGTTTGCCGTTGCCGGGCCGGTCATGACGATATCATCGTTATAGCCTTGCTGCCGTTCACTTTGTCATCAGTACCGATGTGAGCGCAACCGGCCATCGCGGCAGCAGGAAGAGGTTTCGCGGCGTGAACGCCAGCGGCGTCTCTCATGTGACGATGTCCCTGCCCTCCCCCTGCAACTCAGGTCTGCACACTCATCGCAGGTGGAACCTCCCAGATATGGTAGTTTCTCGGCGGCAGTTCCGACCCGCAAATTGCTCGCGGCCATGACGGCGGTATGGACGCGAGGTGCGGGATATGGATGTGACGGAATGTGGTTGCGGGCGTAAGGAGTGGCGGCGAGCGATGAAGCGTCTGGTGTTCTTCATTGCTCTGGGATGGAGTTTCCTCGGCGCGTTTGCGGCGTACGCTGCAAGTGCTTCTTCTTCTAACAGGGCCATGCAGCCGCGCCTCGTTGTTCACGATTTTGATCAAGATGAGCTGGCCAATCGCCTCGGCGGTCAGACGACCGCCTGGGCCCGCGGCCCGGCCATATCCACCGTCGGCCTCGCCGCGGGCTCTGATCCGGCGGGCGGCGGCGCGCTGCGCATCGCCTATGCATTCGCCGAAGGGTCCCGATCCCAGGCGGGCGCCAGCACCTTCCTCGCCGGTCTGGATGCGTCGAACTACGATCACCTGCAGTTCCGCATCAAAGGCGACGCGGCGAGCGGGTATGCCGAATCGCTCAAGGCGGGTTTCCTCAAGCCCGAGAAAATGCGCCGCGCCGGAATGCTGCAGAGCGGCAGCGTCGTCGTCTCCGACCTCAGCGAGAACTGGCGGCACGTCACCGTTCCCTTGAACGAGATGAACGGGATCGGCGACTGGAGCGACCTGCAGGAGTTTCGGGTCACCCTGGATTCGCGCAGGCCGGGACCTCGGCAGGGCGCGGTGCTGATCGACGACATCGCCCTCGTCAAGACCGGGCACCCGGGCCCGTCGGCCAGCGATCCGGTCATCCCGGCGCGGAAGGCGGCGATCGAGCGGGAGATCGGCGATCCGAAGGCATTTCGCCGCCAGATCCACGGCCGGCTCAACGGCTGGCCTGACCGACTGCTCGCCGAGCTGGATCAGCCTGCAGACGACCGCGCCCTTCTGCTGCGCATCGCCCGCGACACCTGGACGGGATTGCATGCTTTGACCGACCGGGAGCACGGGTTGCCGCTGGACACCGTCGCCTTTCCGGCCAAGACCGTCGACCCCGAGCGGTCCCGCATCGGCGATTACACCAACGTCACCAACATCGGCGTCTACCTGATGGCCATCGCCGCCGCCGCCGAACTGGAGTTCATCAGCCGCGAGGAAGCGGAGGCGATACTGAACCGCACGCTCTCGACCCTGGAGAAGCTGGAGACGTTCCGCGGCTTTTTCTACAATTACTACGACACCACGACCCTGGAGCGGACCAGCAATTTCATTTCGTCCATCGACTCAGCGTGGCTGACAGCCGGGCTGATGGTGGCGCGCTCCGCTTTTCCCAGCGTCCACGACCGCGCGACGCGGCTGATCGAGCAGGCGGATTTCGGGTGGCTGTACGACGACGTCGAGCAGCTCCTGTCGCACGGCTTCTACGTCAATCTGAATGGGCCGTCCGAGTATCACTATGGGCTGGTCTACACCGAGGCGCGGCTGGCCAGCCTGATCGCCATCGGCAAGGGCGATGTGCCCAGGGAACACTGGTACCGGCTCAATCGCACCCTCGATCCGACGGACTACGCATGGCAGTCGATGATGCCCGTGGCCCGCACCACCAAGCACGCCGGCGGCGTCAAGTATCTCGGCGGCTATTATGAAAGCGGCGCCATCCGCTACGTGCCGTCGTGGGGCGGCAGCATGTTCGAAGCGCTGATGCCGACGCTGGTGGTCGATGAGCAGGATTTGGCGCCGTTCAGCTTCGGCCTCAACAATGGTCGCCACGTGGCGCTCCACCGACAGTACGCGCTCGACGTCCTCGACTATCCGGTGTGGGGCATGTCGCCCAGCTCGCGCGTCGACAGCGATGCCTACGGCGAATACGGGGTCGCCACCCTCGGCAGCGCGGGCTACGCCGCCGGTGTCGTTACGCCGCACGCATCGGCGCTGGCGCTGGTTGTCGATCCCGAGCCGGCCATCGCCAACCTGCGCCGGCTGGCCGACCTCTACGACGTATACGGAGACTTCGGCTTCTACGACGCCGTCGATCCGAAGACCGGGCGCGTCGCCTACAAGTACCTCGCCCTCGACCAGGCGATGATCTTTCTCGCCATCACCAACTACCTGCGGGACGGCGCGGTGCAACGCTATTTCGCCGCCGACCCGGTGGCGGCCAACGTGTTGCCGATGCTCGGCGAAGAGAGATTTTTTGAGTAGGCCGCAAGACGCTCCGGCTTTTCCTCCGGGTTTCCTCTGGGGCGCGGCCACATCGGCCTACCAGATCGAGGGCGCACCGCTCGCCGACGGCGCTGGCCCCAGCATCTGGCACCACTTTACCCACACACCCGGTACCACGGTCGACGGCGACACCGGCGACGTCGCCTGCGACCACTACCACCTGTACCATGGCGACATCGCGCTGATGCAGCGTCTCGGCCTGCAGGCGTACCGCTTCAGCGTGTCGTGGAGCCGGGTGTTGCCGGCGGGAACCGGCCCGGTGAACAAGGCCGGCGTCGGATTCTACGACCGCCTCGTCGATGGTCTGCTCGCTGCCGGCATTCAGCCGATGGCGACGCTCTATCACTGGGATCTGCCGGCCGCTCTCGATCACCGCGGCGGCTGGCTCAACCCGGACATCGCGCAGTGGTTCGCGGACTACGCGGAGGTGCTGTTCCGGGCTCTCGACGATCGCGTGCGGTTCTGGGTCACCCTCAACGAGCCATGGGTTGTCTGTGACGCGGGCTACCTGCACGGCGTGCATGCGCCCGGTCATCGCAGCGCATTCGAGCCGGTGCTGGCCTCCCGGAACCTGTTGCGTGCTCACGGCGAGGCGGTCCGCCGCTACAGGGCGATCGGCAAGCAGCGCATCGGCATCGCCGTCAACCTGGAGCCTAAAATGCCGGCGACGGATCATGATGCCGACATGGCCGCGTTTCGCCGCGCCGACGGCTATGTCAACCGTCAGTTCCTCGATCCGATCTTCTTCGGCCGGTACCCGGACGAGATGCGGGAGATCTTCCCGGAAGGCTGGGTCGAGCCTTCGCAGGCGGACGCGGACCTGTTTCGCGAGCCCATCGACTTTCTCGGGATCAACTATTATTCGCGCGCCGTGGTGCGGCACGATCCCTCGTGCTGGCCGGTCGGCGCCCGCCCCGTGCGTCAGGACGCCTCGGCCCACACGGCGCTGGACTGGGAAATCTACCCGCAGGGGCTCCGCGACATCCTGATCCGGATCAAGAGCCGCTACGGCGACATACCGCTCTACGTGACCGAGAATGGCGCTGCGTTCGACGATCCCGATCCGGTCGGCGGCATCGTCGACGATGCGCCGCGCTGCGACTACCTTCGCGATCATCTTCTCGCCGCCCACGACGCCATCCGCCACGGGGTCGATCTGCGCGGCTATTTCGCGTGGTCTCTGCTGGACAACCTGGAGTGGGCGTGGGGCTTCTCGAAGCGGTTCGGCCTGGTGCATGTGGATTTCGCCACCCAGCAACGCACCATCAAGGCCAGCGGCCGCCTTTATGCAGACATGATCCAAAGCAAAGGCGGTTGCCTCCGCGGCTTGTCCACCTGACAGCGCTGTACGCTACTCAACGGTGACCGTTACGACATGCAGCAGACCGTCATTCTGGCAGCAAAATCGAATCTTATCATCGTCGGCATCAATCTTCCGGCCGTCCAGAACCACGGCCGAGACGGTTTCGTCCCTGCGGTTCGGTCCGCTTACCACATGGACTTCGTAGACCGTATGGCCGTCGGGGCACCGGTAGCGCAGTTCGAAACCCGGCCAGGTGTGCGGCAGACGCGGCGTCATCACCAAGTAATCGCCTTCGATTGCAACACCCAGGATGCACTGAAGCGTGACCTGGTACATCCAGCCGGCGGCGCCGGTGTACCATGTCCAGCCGCCGCGTCCGACGTGGGGCGCGGCGCCGTAGACGTCGGCAGCCACCACGTAGGGTTCCACCATATAGACGTCGGCGTCCTTTCGCGTCGCGGCGTGGCTGACCGGGCTCAGCATCTCGAGAAGCTCGGCGGCGCGGTCGGGGCGGCCGGCTTCCGCCATCGCCTGCACCACCCACATCGCCGCGTGGGTGTACTGTCCGCCGTTTTCCCGGACACCGGCCACATAGCCCTTGATATAGCCCGGGTCGTGGGGGGTGTGCTCGAACGGCGGCGTGAGCAGGCGAATGAGCCGATCCTGATCGGAAATCAGGTGCGTTTCCAGAGCGTCCAGCGCCTGCTCGCCGCGATCCCGCGGGGCGGCGCCGGAAATCACCGCCCAAGCCTGCGCGAGCGCGTCGATCCGGCACTCGTCCCCGGCCGCCGAGCCGAGCGGGGCGCCGTCGTCGTAATACGCGCGCCGATACCAGCCGCCATCCCACCCGGCGTCGTTGAGGGCGTTGGCCAGTCGCGTACGATAGGCCTCGTACGCTTCCGCGCGGCGGGCGTCACCCCGCTGCCGGCAGAACGGCAGGAACCGGTGGAGGATCTGGTAGAGAAAGAACCCGAGCCAGACACTCTCGCCGCGGCCTTCGCGACCGACCCGGTTCATGCCGTCGTTCCAGTCGCCGGTGCCCATCAGTGGCAGCCCGTGCGCCCCCGCGGTCAGGGACCGATCCAACGCCCGGCAGCAGTGCTCGTAGAGGCTGGCCGAGCGGTCGCTGACGGTCGGCTGCAGGTATACCTCGTCGGCGCCGTCCTCCAGCGGCGGTGCGGTCATGAACGGCACCGCCTCGTCGAGGATATCGTATTCGCCAATCGCCTCGATGTAGGACGCGGTGATGAACGGCAGCCACAGGAGGTCGTCGGCAAAGCGGGTGCGCATGCCGCGGCTCAGCGGCGGGTGCCACCAATGCAGCACATCGCCCTCCTCGAACTGATGGGCGGCGTGCAACAGGATCTGCTTGCGGGTCAAGTCGGGCCGAACGGAAACGAGTGCAGCGGAGTCTTGCAGTTGGTCGCGAAACCCATAGGCGCCGCCCGACTGATAGAACGCCGAGCGCGCCCAAAGGCGGCAACTTATGACCTGGTAGAGGAGCCAGCCGTTGGCCATCACGTCGACGGCCGGCACCGGCGTCTTCACCTGCACCACGGTTAGAGTGTCGCTCCAGAACTGCTTCACGTTGTTGAGTGCGGTATCGATGGCGCCCGCCTCGCGGTAGCGGCGCACCAGCGCCCGCGCCGCCTCCACATCCTCGGCTTCCCCGAGCAGAAACGTGCACGCCTCGCTGCCGCCGGCCGCCAGCGCCACCGGGACGTGCCACGCAAAGCACGGATCGGCCTGCTCTCCGGAGCGGCCGTCCAGGCCGGTCTCGCGCATCACCGCCGCCGGCCGCTCGGGCGAGCCGAAGCGGCCGATGAACGACGCGCGGTCGGTGGTCATCGTCGCCCCGCCCGCCGCCGACGCGACCACGGCGGCGAACGCCACTCGTTCCGCGAAATCCGCGCGGGCGGGCGAGGACGCCATCAGGGCGCCGGTCTCCTCGTCCCGCCAGGTCCGGGCCACGGGCTCTTCGGGGTCGTCCTGGTCAACTGACTGATCGCCGAGCACCAGCCGGAAATAGGCGAAGACGCTCAGCCGCCGGTTCCGCTCGTCGTCGTGGTTGCCGAGGGTAAGGCGGATGATCTTCACCGGGTCTTCGAGCGGAACGAACATCAGGACGCGCTGGTGCAGGTCTGCGCAGGTTTGGATGTAACGGCAGGTGCCGAAGCCATAGCGGACGGTGGACGGGGCTCCGCTGGCCGCTGGACCCGGCAGCGGCGACCAGAAAGCGCCGGCGTCCTCGTCACGCAGATAGAGGGCTTCGCCGTACGGATCGGACACCGGATCGTTGAACCAGGGGGTCAGCCGGTTGAGCCGGCTGTTGACCGCCCACGTGAATCCGGCGCCGCTCTCGGAGGCGATGAACCCGAACATTTCATTGGCAACCACGTGTGTCCACGGCAGCGGGGGTCGCTGCTCCGGGCCGACACGGATGACGTATTCACGGCCGTCCCTGGTAAACCCGCCGTAGCCGTTGTCGAACATCAGGTCGCCGGCGCCCGGCCACGCTGCCTCGACCGACGGCGACGGAGCGAGCGGGGCGAAGCGGGGGGTTGCCGCCGGTACGCCCTCCCACTCCTCCACGGGCGGTTGGTCCGGCGGCGGGTCTGCGGCCGCCCCGGGCAAGCTCATGAATGCGGCGTCGACATCCGCCGGCGTTCGGTAGCGATCGACGATGTCTTCGGCCGCGACACGCGACGTGACGGCCGCCAGCCCGATGGCGAAAGTGCGGGACTCTCCCGGCTCGATCGCAAGGGTCGTTCGGAGCGCGAACACGGGGTCAAGGACGTTGCCGACGGTTCCCGATAGTGGCCCTCCTTCGGTTACCGCGCGCGGATTTGCGGCGGTGCGTCCGCGCCCGATGAAGCGCAGCCGGTCTGTTTCATGCTCGATGCCGCCAGGCGGACCCCCCGCCGCCGCCAGCCAGGACACCGCTCCGACCACCGCGTCGTCCGCTCCGCGGGGCCGCCGCAAGGCGATCAGCGCGGCGCGCTCCGCGTCCCACGCCGTCTGCACGAACAGCTTGGAGAACACTGGATGGGAGGCGTGCGCGGCTGGCGGCGCCAACACCAACTCCGCATAGCCGGTGACATCCAGGCGTCGGGCGCGGTCGCTGCGGTTGGTGATGGTATAGCGGCGGAGTTCGACCGGGTCAGCGGCTGTGACGCACAGTTCCATGACAGTGTCGACGCCGTCGTCGGACCGGCGGATTTCCACCCGCTCCGGGCTGAGCCGGGTTCGATAGCGCTCCGCGCCGGCGCCGGCCGGCTGGCGACCGATGGACCACAAGGCGCCGCTATCGAGATCCCGAATATAGAGGACCTGAGCGTCCCGATCCTCGATGCGGTCGCCGGACCAGCGGGTCAGTGCGATGTCGCCGCACGCGGCGTATCCCGTCCCGGCGCGCGAAATGTGCGTCGTGAACCGGCCGTTGCTGAGCTTGTGGAAGCTGGACATCCCGACCTGTGACCTGCGGTTGAACTGCGGCTACTGGTAACGGAACACGACGTGCGCGGGGAAGCGGTCGATCGTCGCGGTCTTGCCGTCGAGGCCACTCGCATCCTGACCATTGACGGTGACGCTGACGGGCGGCTGGTCGAGGGGCGAGGTGACGATGATCTTGCCCGGCGGCACCCGGATGTCGCCGGTCATGTCGACGGAGAGGGCGCCGTCGTCGCGCAGCCGCATCCTGTAGTTGAGGGTGCCCGCGGTGGTCGGCAGCCTCTTGACAGCCACGCCGCCGTCGCTGGCAGCCCATTCGGGCCGCACTCCAGCGCCGATGACGAGAGCCTCGTCGCCCTCCCGCTCGTAGGCCAGCATGGCGAGCACCGCGCTGACATATTCGGCGCCGATCCAGGTGTGCGGGATGTCGCCGACGAAGCGCGGCGCATCGGGATCCAGCCACACGATCTCGCCCCACTGGTTCCACGCCTGCGGCCTCTGCCCCTGCATGAAAAAGGCGAGCAGTTCGTGGGCGCGGTCGATCGCCCCCATACGTACGAGCGCGCGGACGATGCGGATCTCGTAGGGCGCGTAGTTGTCCTGGTGGCCGCGATTGTCCTTGCGAGCGTCGAAGTAGTCGAAGTACAGATCAAGGGTCCGGTCGAACGCCGGTTGCGGCAGGTAGCGCAATTCGCCTACCGGATCGACGGCGATGGCCGTCGCGGTGAAGTCGAAGTCGCCGAGATCGGCCGCGCCTGGAATGAAGTCGATGCGGTGCTGCTCGATGCTGCGCAGCATGGACGCATAAAGCGTCTCCCGGAAGCGATCCCGGAGCCGGGCGAACCGCTCCGCCGCTTCGCGTTCGCCGACCGCCGCCGCCAGCATGGTGGCTTCCTTTAGACCCAACAGAGTGAACAAATTGTCCCAGTACGCGTGCGCCGGGTTGGACGAATAGCCCTCATGGCTGATGGAGTCCGGAACCAGACCGTAGAGGGCGAGCGTCTCCGGGGTCCGGTATTCGTCCGTCATGCGCTCGTGGACCATGACTTCGATGTAGTCCACGGTCTTGACGAGGATCGGCCACAGTTCGCTGACCAGGCCGACGTCGCGGGTGAATCGGTAGTACTCGGCGAGAAGGTAGATGAATTGGCCGTTGCTGTCGTTCTCGGGCACGGTGTCGGCGCCGCGCCAGTCGATGCAGCAGGGAAATCGACCGCTTTCGAACTGGAACGTCGAATACCAGCGGATGAAATCCCGCACCTTCTCCGGGTGCCCGAGCCGCAACAGCGCCGCCGACGTCAGCGACCCATCGCGAATCCAGCTCCGCTCGTAGGCGCGGGGTCCGGGCTGCAGGGCCGGGCCGTCGGCGTTGATGAGAATGTAGGCGAGGGTAGAGCGGATGGTGTTGACGTAATCACGGGCCGAGGACGGCAGTTCCACGACGACACGGTTCAGCACCCGCCGCCATTCCTCCTTGGTGTCGAGGAAAACGGTGGTCCAGCGGCGGAGCGCTTCCTCGTCGCTGAGACCGGCCGGCGCATTGGGGTCGAGGGCGTGGAACGGTACGCGCACGAAGATCTCCCGCACCCCGCCGGGCGGTAGATCAAGCCGGTAGCCGAGTGCGCCGGAGGCATACCCCAGCTCGTCGTCGGCCGACACGGCGATCGGCAGGATGCCGTTGCGCAGGTGTTCGGTGATGTTGCCGTCCATGAACCGCGATGCGCCGAATTGGTCGGCCTTCGACAGCGGCACGATGAATTTGTCGTCATCGACTTTCACCACGCCGTCCTTGTAGGCGATCCTGGAGATGGTGGTGGCGCCGCCCTGGAAGTTGAGGGATTGCCACGGCGGGCTGACCTGGAACGGCCGGGCCGCGAGATAAAGGTCGAACAACTGGGCCCGCTCGCTGATGTTGCGCAGCCGATAGCGGAGATAGAGCGACGACTCGCCTGGCCGTCCGGCGGCGATCGCCGTGACTTTCAGCCGGAAAGCGGGATGTGTCCAGGTCACCGACGGGATCGGCAGGTAGCCGTCCTCCAGCTCCTGGGAGGTCTCCACATCGCGCCATGTCACCAGGCTGCCGTCCACATAGACGAACGGCTCGATGGAGAAGCGGTTCTTCTGGACCTCGATCATGCCGTCGGTGTTGACGAGCGCCTCCCGGTCATCGCCCGCGACGCCGACGACCGTCCAGTAGCTCTGCTGGCCAAGGAGGTAGCGCGGATAGAGTCCGGGCTTGGCATCCCGCGCGACGGACTCGAAGAACTGGTTGGGGGTGGCCGAGAACTGGTACGGCTGCACCGATATGCCGGCGATGCCGTAGCCGCGGCCGCGGCTGCTGCGTTTCAGGTCGAGCCGCAGGTAGCGCGATTCCATATCCGGCAGCGAGACGTAATCCCGCCCGCCGTTGCTGGCAGGGATTCTGATCACGGTCTGCCAGTCGCTGCCGTCGTCAGACACCTGCACGTCGTAGGCGTTGGCGTAGTCGTCCAGATCCCAGTCGATGACCAGCCCGCCGTATTCGCGCAGGTTCTGGAAATCCATGAGATACCACTGGTTCTCGGACAGCGTCCCGCTCTTCCACTGGGTGGCGGGGTCACCGTCGACGGCCCGTTGCGCGTCGAACCCCTCGAACGTGGAGGAGGCCCGCACATTGGGCGGCCAGACGTCGCCGTCGATGCCGAGGCGCTCCTCGAAAGTGAGCCGGTCGATCCAGACCGAGCCCTTGCCTCCTTCTCCGGATGAAATGGCGAACTCGATCGCGCCGACCTCGCGCAGGTGATCGCCCGCGGGTCCCCATGCGAAATCCAGATGCCGCCGCTTTACCGCGACGCGCTTCCACTGTCGCGGGAACTCATACGAGCGCTCATGGGTGCGCCACACGTTCATGGCCGTCGGATCGACCAGTTTGAACTCAAAGGCGTTGGGGGGCGACGTGCCGCGGATGCTATAGTGGAATGCGAAGTTCGTCGGCATCGCCATCGTCAACGTCTTGCGCACGATGATGAAGCCTGAGTTGCCGTGGAAATCGAAGTCGATGCGCATGGCCATGCCGTCCTGGCCCTCGTCCTGCGCGATTTCGACATCCACCCCTTTGGAGGGTATCGCCGTCCACCCTTCGAGGTTCTCGAAGTCGTCCAGAACCACCGGTTCAGCCCACGCGGCGCCCGCGCTCATGACGACGACCGCCAGCCAGAGCGCAATTGCAACGGACGCGTTCCGGACTCCTGCAGAGCACACATTGCCAAACCTCACATCATCCTCCGATCTTCGGTTCTCCGACTTTTAGGCGCCCCTCGGCGCTCTAGATACAGACGATTGCGGGCGACCGGGCATTCCCTGAATGCACCATTGCTGCACGCAACTCTTGATTCTCGTGCACACTCTGACCCATTCGACCGAATCATTCGAACGGCTCTGTGCACTAGTCCTTGAGGCTGCCCATCATGATGCCCTCCACGTAGGCGCGCTGCAGCACGATGAAAAGCAAAGTGACGGGCAAGATCGTCAGCACCGACCCGGCCATCATCAATTCCGTGTCCTGAACGTGCTCGCCCAACAGATTGGCGAGCGCCACCGGCAGCGTGTACATCGAATCGTCGGTCAGCACGATCAGCGGCCACATGAAGTCGTTCCAGGCGCCCATGAAGGTGAACAGGGCGAGGGTCACCAGGATCGGCTTGATGAGCGGCAACACCAGCGACCAATAGATGCGGAACTCGCCGGCGCCGTCGATGCGCGCCGCGTCGAGCAGGCTGTCCGGGATCGACAGGGCGTACTGGCGAATGAGGAAAACGCCGAAGATACTGGCCATGCCGGGGATGAGAACGCCCCAGTAGGTGTTGACCAGGCCCATCTCCTTCAGCATCAGGAACAGCGGCAGCATCGTCACCTGCACCGGAATGACCAGGGCCGCCAGCAACGCCTTGAAGATGCGGTCCCGCCCGAAAAAGCGCAGCTTGGCGAAGGCATACCCGGCCATCGAGTTGATGAACAGCGAGGTCACGGTGATGGCGGTCGCCAGCAAGGCGCTGTTGAGGGCGTAGCGCGCCAGGTTCATGCGGGAGAACAGCGCCGTGTAGTGCTCCAGCGTCGGATCCGCCGGCAACAGCCGCGGCGGATAGGCGCTGGCTTCGCCGCTCGCCATGAACGACGCCGACACCATCCACAAGAGCGGCGTCGCGGTGAGGACGAGGCCCAGCAGCAAGGCCGCGTACATGGCGAGGCGCGCAAAGCGATCCATCCCCGTCAGCGCGCCCCTTGCAGCCGAAGCTGGATCAGGGTGACCGCCAGGATGATGGCGAACAGCACGAAGGCGATGGCGGCGGCGCTGCCCAGGTTCCACCACCGGAACCCCTGCTCGTACATGAACAGCACGACGCTCAAGGTGGCGTTGGACGGGCCGCCCTGGGTCATCACGTAGGGCTCGGCGAACAACTGAAAATAGCCGATCATGGTGATGATGGCGACGAACAGGAAGGTCGGGGCCAGCATCGGCAGGGTGACATGCCAGAACTGCTGCCAGCGGTTGGCTCCATCGATGCGCGCCGCCTCATAGAGCGAGTCCGGGATGCTCTGCAGCCCGGCCAGGAAGATGATCATGTTATAACCGAAGTTTTTCCAGGCAGCCATCAGGATGATCGCTGGCATAGCCCAAAAGGGGTCTCCCAGCCAGTCGATCGGTTCGATCCCCAGTCCGTCCAGGGCGTAGTTCAGGAGGCCGTAGCGCGGGTGGTAGAGGTAGCGCCACATCACCGCCACCGCCACCAGGGTCGTTACCACCGGCAGAAAGAACACGGTGCGGAACAGGGTCTTGAAGCGGACCAGTTTGGAGCTGATCAGCAGCGCCGCCCCGAGCGACACGAACATCGATAACGGGCCGCCGATCACGACGAAATAGACCGTGTTCCAGAGGGCCGTCCAGAACAGCGGATTCCCGAACAAATCGGTGTAGTTCCTCAGGCCGATGAAGCGCAGATGCTCCA
Organism: Rhodospirillales bacterium; assembly: GCA_016710335.1. Classification (NCBI taxonomy): domain Bacteria; kingdom Pseudomonadati; phylum Pseudomonadota; class Alphaproteobacteria; order Rhodospirillales; species Rhodospirillales bacterium. The sequence continues at coordinate 409,993 of JADJXQ010000003.1, read as the reverse complement.
GATTGCCGAGCGCGTAGATGTCGAAGTCAGAGAAACTCAACAATAGCGCGATGAACACAGGGACGATGAAGAATACAAGGATCAGCAACAGCGCCGGCGACACGAACAGCGCGCCGGCCTGGCGCCACGGCGCCGCCCCGCCGGTCATCGATTCGTTCCTTCTCGGATCCGACCCTGTTGGTCCGGGCCTTGTTGGTCCCTTGCCAGCATCCAGCGCCGCTTTTCCAGCATGCGATCGACGTCGGAATCAAGAGTAGCGAGCGCGTCATCGATCGTTCTGTCGCCGCGGATGACGTCCTCCACGTAGCGTCCGAAGTTGCGGGCGATACGCTCCCACTCCGGGATCTTCGGCGTCGGCACCATGTGCTGCAGTTGCCGCCAGAACGCCGCGGCATGGGGATCGTCGGCGAGGCCGGTCGCGCGCCAAGCGTCCTTGCGGGCCGGAAGGTTGCCGGTGAGGTCATGAAACCGCGCCTGCTGCTCGGCGCCGCTCAGGAAGCGGATCAGCGCCCAGGCGGCGTCCTGGCGCGGCGAGTGCGCGTGGATGACGAGGCTGGCGCCGCCCGCCAGCGACACGCCGGGCGCGCTCGCGGCGCCGTTTCCGTCGCCGCCATCGGGTCTCGGCATCGGCGCCGTTGACCAGAGCGCCGCCTCCGCCGGCAACCGCTCCTTTAACTCGCCGATGTTCCACGGGCCGCTGACGAACTGCGCGAAATAGCCGTTGCCGAACTCCTGATAGAGATTGGCGACTTGCGATCCGCCGGCCGACGGCGCCAGGCCGTCGCGGAACAAATCGAGATAGAAGCGCATGGCCTGATGCATGGCCGGGCTGTCGAACGCACCGAACTGGCCGTCGTCCGCCAGCAGCGGCGCGCCCAGTTGCAGAGCCAGGATCGCCGGCGTGGTCCAGTCGTCGATCGGCAGGAAGATGGCGTAGCGGTCGTCGCCGACCTGGCGCTTGATGCGCTCCATGGCCGCGCGCCATTCAGTCCAGGTTTCAGGAAACTCTGTTATGCCGGCCTGTTGCAGGATGTCCTTGCGATAGAACACGAGCCGGGTGTCGACATACCACGGCAGGCCGTAGACGACGCCGTCGATGACGTTGGTGTCAGCGACGCCGGCGAAGAAGGCATCGCCGCCAATGTCCTCGGCGTCGCGGAGCCGTGGGCCGAGATCGGCGACGGCGCCGAATGCGACGAACTCCGGCAGCCAGGTGTTGCCGAGCTGGAACAGGTCCGGCATGGAATCGCCGGCGAATGCGGTCAGCAGCTTCTCGTGCGCCGCGCTCCACGGGATCTGCTGCACGCGCACCCGGATGTCGGGGTGTTCCTGCTCGAAATCGGCGACCAGCTCCTGAACCGCCTCGCCCTCCTGGCCGAACGCCCAGAAGCTCAGGGTGGTTTTCTGCTCGCCACCGCCGTCGCAGCCGCTCAACGAGACCAACCCGATTAACAGGAGCACGCGAGCGAGGATCGCCGATCGCATCATGACGCCGCTGCCGCGTGCGCCTGCCCCCCGAGCCCGTGCGCCCGACACGTACCATCGGCGTCGAACACGTGGACTCGGGCGGGATCGACCGCCAGGCGGATGTCTCGGCCGGCTTCGCACAAAGGGGCGGCCGGCAAGCGCGCCACGACGTGTCCGGGGGTGGCGCCGAACGCGGTCAGGCCGCTGTCGAGCGCCTGCAGCGCCGGCGTTTCCGCCTGCGGCAGACGGCCGTAGACGAGTTGTTCATGGCCCAGCGATTCCACGGAGGTGACGGTTACCGGCAGGCGCAGCATGTCGGCGCTCGCGGCGGTCTCGGCCAGCACCAAGGACTCCGGCCGAATGCCGATCAACAACGACGACGATCCCGATGCCGCCCATTCGGAAGCGAGGTCCGGGGTCAGCAATCCGCCCAACGCCAGCGGTTGGCCGCACACATGCGCCGTCGCCCGGTCGCGGGCGAGTGCGGCGGCGACGATGTTCATTCCCGGATTGCCGAGAAAGGTGGCGACGAACGCGTTGGCCGGTCGCTCATAAAGCTCCGCCGGCGACGCGACCTGCTGCACCACGCCGTCGCGCAGCACCATCACCCGGTCGCCGAGGGTCATCGCCTCCACCTGGTCGTGGGTGACGTAGATGGTCGTGGTGTTGAGGCGATGCTGGAGCGCCGCGATCTCGGTGCGGATCTGCACCCGAAGCTTGGCGTCGACGTTGGAAAGCGGCTCATCCATCAGGAACACGCCGGGCTGGCGCACAACCGCCCGCCCCATGGCGACCCGCTGGCGCTGGCCGCCGGACAACTGGCGCGGACGGCGGTCGAGCAACTGCCCGAGGCCGAGCAACTCGGCGGTGTCGTCGACCCGCCGCGCGATGTCCGCCTTGCCGATGCCCTGCATCCGCAACGGGAAGCCGAGGTTGTCCCGCACCGTCATGTGCGGATAGAGGGCGTAGTCCTGGAATACCATGGCGATATCGCGCCGCTGCGCCGGCCAGTCGTTGACGACCTTGCCGCCGATCCGAATTTCTCCCGACGTCACCGTCTCCAGGCCCGCCAGCATGCGCAGCAGCGTCGATTTGCCGCACCCCGACGGGCCGACGACGACCATGAACTCGCCGTCCTCCACATGCAGCGACAGATCCCTGATCGTCCGGTTGCCATCGGGGAACGTCTTGTTGAGGCTGCGGAATTCGATGTCGGCCATGGGCGGCGGGAATCCGGGATGGGAACGGGCCGAGACTGCATAGCAATGTTCGCGAGACCCGAAAACAACAATCTGTTCGTGCAACGGCGCAGAGGAACGACAACCAAGCGCGGTTGCGCCTCTCGCTCGAGCCGATGTTCCGCTCAGTGTAGCATCCCCCAAACGGGTGTAAAGAGCGCTTTACAACTAAAATAAACAGGAATATGAACTTGCTCTCGCATTCCGAGGAATGTCACTGCGGGTCCGGCCGCCGTCGTCCAGAGCGCCGCCACACCAGGTCAGGAGAGAGACAATTGTCCGCGTTCGGCGCCTCGTTCCTAGTGCCTGCGAGCCGCGAAACCGTTCACACCTTTGTCGATCCGGCGCTGGCGGGCGAATTGATCCTGCCCTCCTGCCTGCTCGCCGCTGAAACACCGGACGCAGCCGACATCGCGATCCTGTCCCCCACCGCAGACCGCGAATTGCGCCGCCACGTTCTGCGCGATCCGCTGAAGCCGGTGGTGGTGGTCGGTGACGCCGACGCGCTGGACGAGTTGGCGTGCACCGATCTGTCCCCGGACAACCTCGCTTCGACGCTGAACACGGCTATCGCCATCGCCCGCCGCTACGCCGAGCTGCGCGCCATGGTTCGCCCGGAGTTCCTGGTCCAGGCGGCGAGCGCGCTGCTGGCGTTCGCGTGGACCCGCTCGAACCGCATCTCGCCAATATTCTCCCCGAAGCTGCGGCGCGGCTTCGCCTACCACGCGGCGCGGGTGCTGGGCGCCGAAACGGCGACCAGACTGCCGGATCCGGTCACGCTGCTGGCGGAACTGACGCGGGCCGGCTATCTGTCGTCGGAACTGGTGGATATCGCCCATCCCTGCCCGGCGTGCGGCAGCATCAACGTGCTGCTTCGCGACGGCTGCCCGCAGTGCGGCGGCATCGATCTCACCGATGAGCCGCTCGTCCACCACTTCGCCTGCGCCTTTCAGGCGGAGGAGCGGCGCTTCATCGGGCCCCACGGCGTCTACACCTGCCCCAAGTGTCGCAAGGAGCTGCGCCACTTCGGCCTGGACTACGACAAGCCGGGGCAGGTCCACATATGCTCCGAGTGCAGCCATCGCGCCCAGGAGGCCCCCGCTCTCGGCCGTTGCCTCGCCTGCAACCACCGCTTCCCGGCCGAAGATAGCCCGCGGCTCCGCATCCTCGATTATGTGCTGACGCCGGAAGGCGCCCATGCGCTGTTCAGCGGCTTGGCGCAGACGGACCCCATCGGCTCCATCCTCGGCGAGCGCTTGCCATTGCTGTCGCTGCCGCTGTTCTCCATCCTCGCCCACAAGATGCATGCGATCGAGCAGCGCCACAAGCTGCACACCCTGGCGCTCGTCATCGATCTGACCGGGGTCAGGAACTTGCCGCAGGGAGCCGGGCGTGAAATCCAGTTCTTCGTCCGCTTCGGCAGCGAATTGGCGAGCCTGGTGCGCTCCACCGACGTCGTCGCCTACCACCTCGGCAAGCTGATCCTTTTGTTGCCGGGCGCAGACGTTGAGCGCGGACGTCAGGTGGAGGAACGGCTGCGCGGCGCGCTCGCCGACGTGTTCGACCGCGAGGTCATCGACGATGCCGGTTTTCGCTTCCAGAGCATAAGCGATTGCGTGCAGAGCGGCCTGATCGGGCTCCCCTGAATGTTCGACATCGCCCTCGATTTCCTCACCAACCAGAGTGCCGCATCTTTGATCGGGGTGTTCTGGATGCCGCTATTCATCGAGTTGCCGCGCTATTTCCTGGGCGGCGTGATCCTGGCGTGGTTCGTGCTGTTCCGGCGGGACCCGGTGCGAACCCGAGCCGTCTACGACGGCGGCATCAGCGTCGTCGTCGCCGGTCACAACAACGCCGCCGGCATCCGCCAGACCGTCCTGTCGCTCCGCGAGCAAAGCCTTGGCCCGCTGCAGATCATCGTCGTCGACGACGGTTCCACCGACGGAACCGAACACACCTTCCGGGCGCTCGAACGCAGCGGCCTGATCGACGAGCACATCCGACTGCGCTCGCGCGGCGGCAAGTCGGCGGCCGTCAACGCGGCATTGGATCGCGCCCGTTATCCCCTGTTCCTCGTCACCGACGCCGACACTACCTTCGACCGCACCGCGCTGGCGGTCGCAGCCTCGTACTTCATCGATCCCGCCGTCGCCGCCGTCGGCGGAACGCTGCGGGTCCGCAACCTCGATGCCTCGCTGGCGACCTGGGTGCAGCACGTCAACTACGCCTTCACCATCACCCTCGGGCGCATCGTCAAGGACGTGCTGGGCTTCTACTTCGTCGCATCCGGAGCGTTCGGCGTCTATCGCACCGACGCGGTGAGAAGCATCGGCGGCTGGGATTTCGGGCCGGGCGAGGACGGCGACATCATGGCGCGGCTGCGCATCGCCGGCTGGAAGGCGCGCTTCGCCCCGTTCGCGGTGGCGATGACGGATGTGCCGGAGACGTTCCCCGTCCTCGGGCGTCAGCGCCTGCGCTGGAACCGGTCCATGGTGCGGCTGCGGTTTCGCAAGGCGCGGGATCACGTCATCAACCCGATGCGCGCGAACTTCGATCTCCCTCTCGCTCTCAGCTTTTGGGATATCTACTATTTCCGGGGGGTTGTGCCGTTCATTTTTACGATTTACCTGGTGCACCTGTTTTATCTTTACGGTTCCTTCGCGCTGGTCTTGATGCTGGTCATCACCGCGTTTTATTCGATCGCCGCCATCGTCAAATACCTGCTCGTGTTGTCGGTGTCGACGCGCCCCAAGGAAGACTTCAAATACGTCGTCTGCGCACCGTTGTACGGGCTCGCGAACGTCTACTTTTTGCGTTTCGTCCGACTTTACGCCGTCGTCAACGAGTTGATCTTCCGCGGTTCCTACACAGACGTCTATGTTCCTGCGAAGGTGCGGAACCAAGCGGAGAGGTTCTGAAGGCTCGATGAAATCCGTCATCAAGAGCGTTCCCCTGCCCTATCGGATCACCGAGGACACCCGTCGCGAGCCATTGCGACTCGGCAAGTACATCTACTTATTCGCCATCCTCGCCATCGCCCTGTTCTTGGTGCATCGCGCCTTCGGCCACTTCTACATGCTCGAAGGCGACGGCTTCGTCTACGCACGCCAGCACTCGGCTGCACTCGAGTTCGAGGCGACGATCAAGGAGTTGGTCGTCGCCAACGGCGATCGCGTCAATCGCGGCGACCTGCTGCTCCGCTACGATTCGATCGGGTTCAACGGCCGCGCCCTGGAGATGTCGGCGCGGATCGGCGATCTGCAAAAGAACCTGAGCGAAGCGCGCATCCAGGAGGCCCGTCTCGAGGCGTCGATCGCTGCGTCGGAGCGCGAGGTCGACTTCAGCCAGGATCTGGAGAAACGCTCTACCGCCGCCCGCGGCCAGGGCCTCATCGTCAACAGCGGCCTCAGCGACCTGGTCCACCGCTATTTCGAGGCGCAGCGAAAACTGCTGTCGTTCGAGGCGTCGCGCGATCAGTTGGCGGAGGAGATCCCGCTGTTGACGGCGGGGCTGGAGCAGGCGCAGGCCCACTACAACGACGTACTGACGGCGTACGATGACGGCCGTGTGTTCGCCGCACACGATGGCGTGGTCGCCAACCTCGCCGTCAGCGAAGGCGGCGTGGTTACCGAAGGCGAGACCATCCTCGACATCTACGGTGAGGACCGCTTCATCCTCGCCTACCTCGACAATCGCTCGCTGGTCCGCTACGGCGATGGCGACCAAATTATCGTGCGGTTCCCCAACAACCGCTTCTACATGGGCCGCATCGCCGCGATGACGGCGGTGGCCGATCGCCTGCCGGACGAATTCCAGCCGCGCTTCGCGCAGATCAGCCGCGACCATCTGGTCCGCATCGAGGTACCGGAGGATGCGCTGCAGCAGGTCTCCATGCTCTCGACCGTCCGCCTCTACCGCCCCCTCGGCCTCGCCCTGTTCCAGCGCCTTCCGGCGGACATCCGTGAAGTCTGGCGCCGCCTCACGCCGGAACCACCCGCCGCGGCCGCTGACACCGTGGCTCAATCCCGTCCGATGCCATATCTCTACTAGTAGATCTTTGTCGGGTGCTTTCAGGTGCTTCGATGCCGGATTATCCGTGTCGTTCCAGCTTTACGCCCCATATCAGCACGTTGTGAGGGTAGTGGAGCGACAGCGGGAACGGGATGTGGGCGGCGACATTGTCATCGAGGTGATTTTCGATCCGGCCTGTCCGTGGTGCTATGTGGGCAAGCGGCGGCTCGAGCAGGCGCTGGCGATGCGGCCGTTCCTGCCGTGGCGCATCCGCTGGTGGCCGTTTCTACTCTACCCGGAACCGATGGACACGGGACCGACGCGGATGGCCGACCTGGTCGGGATCGGCGGCCCCGAGCGGCGGGTGCGGCGGGCCCAGGAGGCGCTGGTCGGCGCCGGCCGCGGCGCCGCCATCCCGTTCGCCCTCGACCGCATCGGCGCCCGCGCCAATTCGGTGCACGCCCACCGCCTGGTACGTCTCGCCGATGAACACGGCTGCGGCGACGAGATGGTCGAAGCGTTGTTCTGCGGCCACTTCGTTGAAGGACTCGATATCGGCGACCTCGACGTCCTGGTGGCCATCGCCGAACAAGTCGGCCTCGACCCCGAGGTGGTCGGCAGGTACCTGATGAGCAGCGAGGATATCGCAGAGGTGCAGCGGGAGCACGCGCGGGCGCGGCGGCTCGGCATCAACGGCGTGCCGTCGTTCGTCTTCAACGGTGCGCTCGCCATCTCCGGCGCCCAGGAACCGCAGGTGCTGGCGCGAATGCTCGACGTCACCGCCACCTTCGACGCCGCCGCTCGCACATTCTACTAGTAGAGAAACCGTTTCAGCCCTTGCCTGCGATGGCGGCCAGGTCGCCGACCAGGCGGCGGACGCCGGCGAGACGGTCGGCAGGAAGCTCCCACGCACGACGGTAGACGAGCCTGTGGTCGGGGCGCAGCTTGGCGGTCCCGGCCTGGCGGTTGATGAACGTGACCAAGCCGGCGGGATTGGCGAAGTCGTTGCCACGGAACGTCACTACGGCGCCCTTCGGCCCGGCTTCGACCCGCTCGACGCCGGCGCCGCGGCAGAGCTGCTTGACCCCGACCACCTGCATGAGGTTCTCCACCTCGGGCGGCAGCGGCCCGAAGCGGTCGATGAGCTCGGCGGCGAACGCCTCGATCTCCTCAGCCGTCTTGATCTCGCCGAGCCGCCGGTAGAGACCGAGGCGGACGCCGAGGTCCGGCACGTAAGTGTCCGGCAGCAGCACGCCGATGCCGACCGCGATCTGCGGGCTCCAGTCCTCTGCCGCCACTGCCCCGTCGCCCCCGCGGGCCTCGGCGACCGCCTCCTCCAGCATCTGCTGGTAGAGCTCGATGCCGACCTCGCGGATGTGGCCGGACTGCTCGTCGCCGAGCAGGTTGCCGGCGCCGCGGATGTCCAGGTCGTGGCTGGCGAGCGCGAACCCGGCGCCGAGCGAATCGAGAGCCTGCATCACTTCCAGGCGCTTTTGCGCGGCGGGGGTGACCTTGCGTCGCGCCGGCAGGGTCAGGTAGGCGTAGGCGCGCACCTTCGAACGTCCGACCCGGCCCCGCAGCTGGTAGAGCTGCGCCAGCCCGAACATGTCGGCGCGGTGAATGATGATGGTGTTGACGGCGGGAAGATCGAGGCCGGATTCGATGATGTTCGTGGACAGCAACACGTCATAGGATCCGTCGTAGAAGGCGCTGACCGCCGCCTCCAGATCGCGAGGCGACAGGCGGCCGTGCGCCGTCACCACCTTGATCTCCGGCACCAGCGCCTTCAGGGTCTTGCCCACCTCGCCCAGATCCTCGATGCGAGGACAGACATAGAAGGTCTGGCCGCCGCGCAACCGCTCCCGGAGTATCGCCTCGCGAATCACCACCGGATCGAACGGCAGCACGAACGTGCGGACGGCGATGCGGTCGATGGGCGGCGTTGCGATCAGGCTCAACTCGCGCACCCCGGCCAGCGCCATCTGCAGGGTGCGCGGGATGGGAGTGGCGGTGAGCGTCAGCACGTGCACCTCGGACTTGAGCTTCTTCAGCGCTTCCTTGTGGGCGACGCCGAAGTGCTGCTCCTCGTCGATGACCAGCAATCCCAGGTCGTGGAACCGGATCCTCCCGGCGAGCAGCGCGTGGGTGCCGACGATGACGTCGATGCTGCCGTCGGCGAGCCCCGCGCGCACCGCGTCGGCGTCCTTGGGCGCTACCAGCCGCGACAACTGGGCGATGCGCACCGGGTAGCCCGCGAAGCGCGCGGCGAACGTCTGGTAGTGCTGGCGGCAGAGCAGCGTCGTCGGCACCACCACGGCGACCTGTCGGCCTTCCATGGCCGTCACGAACGCGGCGCGCAGCGCCACCTCGGTCTTGCCGAACCCGACGTCGCCGCAGATCAGGCGGTCGGCTGGCCGCCCCGCCATCAGGTCTTCAAGGACTTCGCCGATGGCGCGGGCCTGGTCCTCGGTTTCCACGAACGGGAACCGGGCGCAGAACTCGTCATAGAGCCCCTCCGGCGCCGTCACTACCGGCGCCGGTTTGAGGGTGCGGGCAGCCGCGATCTTGATCAACTCGTCCGCCATGTCGCGAATGCGCTGCTTGAGCCGCGCCTTCCGCGCCTGCCAGGAAGCGCCGCCGAGACGGTCGAGCTGCACCCCGGCGCTCTCGGAGCCGAAGCGACTGACCATCTCGATGTTTTCGACCGGGATGTAGAGCTTGTCGCCGCCGGCATAGACGATCCTGAGGCAGTCATGGGGCGCGCCGCCGGCGGTGATGGCTTCGAGGCCGTCATACTTGCCGATGCCGTGATCGACGTGCACCACCAGATCGCCCGGAGTGAGCGACGACGCCTCGGTGATGAAGTTCTCCGGCCTGAGGCGCCGCCCCGACCGCCGCGTCAGGCGGTCGCCGAGAATGTCCTGCTCGGTGATCAGCGCCAGCCGCGGCGCACTGCAGCCGCGTTCGAGATCGAGCACCGCGATCGCCACCGCGCGCTCCGGCAGGCGCCCGGCCTCGGCCCAGGAGTCCACCGGCACGACGGCGTCGAGGCCGTGCTCGGCCAGGATGTGCTGGAGGCGGGTGCGCGAGCCCGCCGAGACGGCGGCGATGACCACGCGGCGGGCGCGGCGCCGGTGGTCGCGAATGCGTTCGCCGACCACGTCGAACACGTTGACGCCTTCCCGCTGGCGCGCCTGCGTAAAGTCGAGACCGGGACGGCCGCCGGCATCCACCGCCGCCGGCGCGTCATCAGGAACGGCAAACGGCGACAGCAATCCAACCGGCCGTTCGGCGAGCAGATCGCGCCAACCTTCCCCGTCAAGAAACAGCATACCCGGCGGGACCGGGCGATAGGGCAGCGCGCTGGCCGCCAGTCCGGCCCCGGTGATGGTGCGCCGCGCCTCGTAATACTCCCCGATCAGATCGAGCCGCGCCCCCAGCGCCTGGTCGGCCTGGTGGTCAAGGACCACCGCCGCGTCCGGCAGATAGTCGAACAGCGTCTCCAGCCGGTCGTGGTAGAGCGGCAGCCAGTGCTCCATGCCCACATGCCGTCGCCCCGCCGAGACGGCTTCGTAAAGCGGGTCGTCGTCGCGGACGGTGCCGAACAGTTCGCGGTAGGCGGAGCGAAAGCGGGTAATCGCCTCCGGCGATAACGACACCTCGCTGACCGGCTTGAGCTCGAAGATCTCGACGTCGCCTGTGCTGCGCTGGCTGCCCGCATCGAAGCTGCGGATCACTTCCAACTCGTCGCCGAAGAAGTCGAAGCGCAGCGGCTCGTCGCGCCCCGGCGGAAACAGATCGACGATGCCGCCGCGCACCGCATATTCGCCCGGCTCCATAACCGTTTCGGCGCGGGCGTAGCCCTGGCGCTCGAGAAAGGCGATCAGGTCCTCGGGCTTCAGGCGTTCCCCGGCGGCGGCGACCAGCGTTGCTCCCGCGAACGCTGCGCGCGCAACCACCCGCTGCAACGCCGCCGAGACGGTGGTGAGGACGATGCGCGGCGACGCCTGCTTGCCTGCGGACGCCTCGCAGAGGCGGGTCAGGGTGTCGATGCGGCGGCTGACGATGTCTGCGCGCGGCGACACCCGGTCGTATGGCAGGCAGTCCCAAGCCGGGAAGGACAGGACCTCCACCTCCGGCGCGAAGAACGCCAGCGCCTCGGCGGCGCGGGCCAGGCGCGCATCGTCGCGGCAGACCACGAGGAGGCCGCCGGGGAGCGCCTTTGCAGCATCGCCAAGCAACAGCGCATCGAAGCCTTCCGGCGCTCCGGCAATGACGACGCGCCCGCGCGTCGACAGATGTTCAGCACACTCGAGCACAGCGCCTACCAGCGATCCACGGAGTCCGGCCGTCGTCGTCGCGGCGACAGCCCTTCACCCTCCCGCTTCCGCGAGTCCGTCCCTCTCCGACTTGCGGGAGAGGGCTGGGTTGAGGGAAACGACGGCTTACGATTCAAAGGGGCTACGACTTGAACTTGAAGCGCTTGAGCATGTCCATGACCGGGTGGTCGAGGGCCGCCGGCGTCGGCTCCCTGCCGGTGATCCAGTTGTAGAGGTCTGGATCGTCGTTGTTGACCAGCAACGCTTCCAGCCACGCAACCTCCTCGTCGGTGAGGTCGGCGAGGTGCCGCTGGGCGAATGTGCCGAACAACAGGTCGTTCTCTTTCATGCCGGTGTGGTGGCAGCGAAAGAACAGGCGCTTGCGCGCCGCGTCCGGCGCCGTGGTGTCGTTCAACATTGGTCCCCTCGCTCGATGCGCCTGTGATATAGCGGCTCGCAACCGTCCTGTCAGCCGCCATGCGTCTCCTCCATGCGCCCTGAAGTGCTGTACCCCTTGTTCGCCGAAGCTCGGGCCTTGCCTGGCGTCGGCCCGCGCGTCGCCAAGCTGATCGAGCGCCTCGCCGGACAGCGGGTGGTCGATCTGCTGTGGCATCTGCCGGCGGGGATCGTCGACCGCCGCTATCGCCCCGCCGTCGCCGCCGCCCGCGCCGGCGCGGTCGCCACGGTTACGGTGCTGGTGCGGGCCCACCAGCCGCCCTCCTCGTCTCGCTACCCGTACAAGGTGCTGTGCAGCGATCCATCCGGCGTTCTTACCCTTGTGTTCTTTCATCCCCGCGCGGACTACCTCTCGAGGGCGTTGCCGGTGGGCGCCGAGTGCGTGGTGAGCGGCCGCATCGAGCGTTTCGGCGCCGACGTGCAGATGGCGCATCCGGACTACATCGTTCCCCTCGATCAGCGCCACACGTTGCCGGAGATCGAGCCCGTCTATCCGTTGACAGCCGGCCTTACGCCCCGCGGGCTCGGCAAGATCATCCGCGCCGCCCTCGATCGGGCGCCGGATTTGCCGGAATGGCAGGATCCGGCCTTCGTCACCCGCAACGCCTGGCAGCCCTGGCGGTCCGCCCTGATGGCCGTGCACGCTCCCGACGGCGAAGCGGCGCTGCTACCGCTGGCGCCGGCGCGGTCGCGGCTTGCCTACGACGAACTCCTCGCCAATCAGCTTGCTTTGGCATTGGTCCGCCGCCGCCAGCGCCACGCCGCCGGCCGGGCGATCCGCGCAGACGGCGTGTCGGCCGCCCGCGCCCTGAATGCCGTCGGATTTGCCTTGACGGAGTCTCAGCGCCGCGCCGTCGCCGAGATCACCGCCGACATGGCGGCCGAGACCCGCATGTTGCGGCTGCTGCAGGGCGACGTCGGCAGCGGCAAGACGGTGGTGGCGCTGCTCGCCATGCTGACGGCGGTGGAGAGCGGTGTGCAAGCGGCGCTAATGGCGCCGACGGAGATCCTGGCGCGCCAGCACCTGGCGACAATCGGGCCGCTGGCGGCCGCCGCCGGAGTTCGCGCCGCGCTGCTCACCGGCCGCGAGAAAGGCAAGAACCGAAGCGCCATCCTCGACGCCCTCGGGACAGGCGACATCGGCATCGTCGTCGGCACCCACGCGCTGTTCCAGTCCGATGTGGCGTTCGCCGACCTGGCGCTGGTGGTGTTCGACGAGCAGCATCGCTTCGGGGTCCACCAGCGCCTCGACCTCGCCTCCAAGGGGAGGGCGGTCGACATCCTGGTGATGACCGCGACGCCGATCCCGCGCACCCTGATGATGACCGCCTATGGCGACATGGACGTCAGCAAGCTCCTTGAAAAGCCGCCGGGGCGCCGCCCGGTCGACACCCGCGTGGTGCCCGCCGACCGACTCGACGATGTGGTCGCCGCCGTCGGCCGCAGCCTCGACGCCGGCGCCAGGGCCTACTGGATCTGCCCGCTGGTGGAGGAATCCGACGTGGTGGACGTGTCGGCAGCGGAGGAGCGTTTCCGCGAGTTGCGCGCCCGCTTCGGTGCGCGCGTCGGTCTCGTCCACGGCCGCCTGAAGGGCCCCGACAAGGACCGCGCCATGGCTGATTTCGCCGGCGGCGAGGTCGATCTCCTGGTCGCCACCACCGTGGTCGAGGTCGGTGTCGACGTCCCGGCGGCGACGGTGATGGTCATCGAGCACGCCGAGCGCTTCGGCCTCGCGCAGCTGCACCAGCTTCGCGGCCGGATTGGACGCGGTGAGGCGGCGTCGACCTGCCTCCTGGTCTATGCGCCGCCGCTGGGCGAGGCGGCGCGGGCGCGGCTTGCCATCATGCGCGAGACCGAGGACGGATTCCGGATCGCCGAAGAAGACCTGCGGCTCCGCGGCGCCGGCGAGTTGCTCGGCACCCGCCAGAGCGGCATGCCGTCCTTCCGCCTCGCCGACCTCGACAGCCACGCCGAACTGCTCGTCGCCGCCCGTGACGATGCGCGGTTGATCCTGAACCGGGATCCGGAACTCGCCAGCGAGCGCGGGCGGGCGCTCCGCACCCTCCTCTACCTGTTCGAGCGCGACGTCGCCGTCCGCTACCTGCGCTCCGGATGAAGGCTAGAGGGGGGGCCGCCCCCGGCGGTACGATACCGGGTCAGCCGAGATTCTGGGTCAGCCGAGATTCCGGGTCAGCCGAGGGTGACGTCGAGCAGCATCATCGCGATGAAACCGAGCACGAGGCCGAAGGTGGCGCGGTGTTCGGTGCCGCGGCGGTGGGTTTCCGGGATCACCTCGCCGGAGATGACGAACAGCATGGCGCCGGCGGCGAAGGTCAGCCCCCACGGCAGCAACGCCTCGCTGAAGCTGCCGGCGGCGGCGCCGATGATGCCGCCAATCGGCTCCACCAGCCCGGTCAGCACCGCGATGCGGAAGGCGCGCATGCGTTCGAAGCCTTCGCTGACGAGCGACGCGGCGACCGCCAGTCCTTCCGGCATGTTCTGGATGGCGATGCCGATGGTCACCGCCAACCCGGCGCCGATGTCGCCGCCGCCGTAGGAGACGCCGACGCTCATGCCTTCCGGAAAGTTGTGAAGGGTGATGGCGACGATGAACAGCCAGTGGCGGCCGAGGTGGATCAGCAGCCTGCCCTCCTCCGCGCCTTTGACGAAGTGCTCGTGCGGTACGGCGGCGTGCACGATCCAGATGGTCAGAGCGCCGAGCAAGACGCCGGCGCCGACCACCAGCGCCGCATGTACCGGGCTGCCGGTGCGTCCCTCCACGATCTCGAGGCCCGGCACGATCAGCGAGAACACCGTCGCGCCGAGCATGATCCCGGCGGCGGCGGCGAGCATCATCGTCCGCCCGAGGTCGCTCATGTCGCGGCCGAAAAAAACCGGTAGAGCGCCGACGGCGGTAAACGCTCCGGCAGCGAAGCTGCCGAGGACGCCGAGCGTAAAGACGCTGAGCCCGTCGGTGATCATGGACCTGCGAACTTGACGACGAAGTCGGCGTGAACCCGCAGCCCGAAAGAACCGTCCAGCATGTGTCCCCTGAATTCGTCGTTCTGCAGGTAATCAACCTGCCAGCCACTTCATCAATGCGCTTCAGTCTTCGGCAACGCGGTCCCGCCCTTGGACTTGTTCGCCGAGCGCCGGGCGCTGACGTTCCTGCACGCGGACGATGTCGATGTTGTCGCGCCCGGCGACGGTGATCCGGGAGCGTGCCCGCTGTTCGGGAGACCGGCGGTCCGGCGGAGTGACGATGCCGCCGGAGACAACCATCTTGGCCGCATCTTCGACGCTCATGCTGAGCGGAATGAGGTCTCGCCGTGGGACGAACAACAGAAATCCGGACGTCGGGTTCGGTGTAGTGGGCAGAAACACGTTGATGACTTCTTCGTCGGTGATGTTCTGGACCTCGCCTTCGGTGGTGCCGGTGATGAAGGCGATGGCCCACAACCCGCGCCGCGGATATTCCACCAGTACCGCTTGGCTGAAGGCCGGGGACTGCTGCGCCAGGATGGTCTCGATGATCTGCTTGATGGCGCCGTATACGCTGCGCACGATCGGCATGCGGCTCAGCAGGCCTTCGTAGATGCGCAACAACAGGCGGCCGACATAGCCGGCGGTCAGCGCGCCAATCAGGATCAACAGGACGATCAGCACCAGCACCCCGAGCCCCGGCACCGCGAACGGCAGGTAGCTTTCGGGGTTGTACCTGGCGGGGATCAACGGGGTGACCCGCGCGTCGATGAAGCTGACCACCGCCCACGCGAGGTACAACGTGATGGAGATCGGCGCGGTGATCAGAACGCCGGCGAGCAGATAGGCGCGCAACTTGGCGCCGAACCCCATGTGCCGGTCGCGCGACGGACGGTCGTCGCCGCCAACATCGGCTCCCGGCGCCTGCCCTTTGCGTCGCTTGCTTCGGTGCCCGGAGTCGCGCCCAGGACCTGGCAGCGGATCGGTCGTGCCGGTGGTCATGTCGTCAGGGTTCGATGGCAGGAGAAATCCATGGATCGTCCGTCGAGCATCCTCAGGTTGAGAAAAACGCGATCAGTTCGGCGGCGGTCTGGTCCGGCGCTTCCTCGGGGAGAAAGTGCCCGCACGGAAGAGCGCCGCCGCGCACATCGGCCGCCCGCTCCCGCCACGTCATGAGCACGTCAAAGTGTCGCTCCATCAGCCCCTTCTCTCCCCACAGCGCCAGCAACGGGCAGCTCACCTTCCGCTCCATGTCTGCTTCGTCATGCTCCAGGTCGATGCTGGCGGCGGCGCGGTAGTCTTCGCAACTGGCGTGGATGCAGGCAGGATCCGAGAAGCAGCGCACGTATTCCGCCAACGCCTCATCCGTGAATGCACCCATGTTGCCGCCCCACTGGGCAAGCTTGCGCTTCAGGTAGTAGGCCGGATCGCGGCCGATCAGGGTTTCCGGGAGGCCGTCACCTTGTATCAGAAAGAACCAATGGTAGTAGCCAGTGGCCACGGCCTGATTCACGGTGGAGAAGATCTTGTGGGTCGGCACGATATCCAGCACCGCCACACGGGCGACGGCGCCCGGATGATCGAGCGCCATGCGGTGGGCCACCCGCCCGCCGCGGTCATGCCCGGCGACGAAGAACCGCTCGAATCCGAGATGCGCCATCACTTGGACCTGGTCCACGGCGGTCTTGCGTTTGGAGTAGGCGAGGTGGCGGTCGTCCGACGGCGGCTTGCCGCTGTCGCCGTAGCCTCTCAGGTCGGTGGCGACGACGGTGAAGCATTCGGCGAGGCGCGGCGCGATCTTGTGCCAGATGACGTGGGTCTGGGGGTACCCGTGCAGCAGCAGCAGCGGCGGCCCGGACCCGCCGTGACAGGTGTGGATCGTCGTCTCCGCCACTGCGATGTCGCAGGAGCTGAAGCCGTCGAACATTCTCTCGCCCTTCCCTCGTCCGCATGCGCCCTGTCGCGGCCACAAGCCCGTGGCGGCGCGCCGTCTCGCAGCTTATAAGAGAAGTTCCCGGCAGCGAAAGAGCAAAGCTCCGCATGTTAACGGCACCCGTTCCCGGCCTTCCCGGTCGCTCCTCTCCGGTGGCCCTTACCCCGCAGCGCCCCATCGTCGGCGTCGGCGTCGTCGTGCTGCGAGACGACCGGGTGCTTCTGGTGCGCCGGGCCAATCCTCCGCGCCAAGGCGAGTGGAGCTTGCCGGGAGGGCGCCAGCGCCTGGGCGAGACCGTGTTCGCTGCCGCCGAGCGCGAAGTGCTCGAGGAAACCGGCACGACAATCGGCGTTCAAGGAGTGGTCGACGTGGTCGATTATATCGACCGGGTGACGCCGGATGGCCCCATTCGCTTCCACTACACCTTGGTGGACGTGATTGCCGACTGGCTCGGCGGCGATCCCGTGCCCGGCGATGACGCTACCGAGGCGGCGTGGGTTGCTGTGGATGATCTCGCCGGGCTCGATCTATGGGCAGAGACCCTGCGCGTCATTCATCTCGCCGGCGATCGGCGGGACCTGGGCCGCGCCAGGAGGTCAGAGCGGTCAGCGAAGCCATAGGGGGACATGAAAATGACGACCAACGCTCTGGTGACCGTTTCGTGTGCCGACAAGGTGGGTCTGGTGGCAGCGATCACGGGGTATCTGTTCGACGTGGGTGGCAACCTCGGCGATACGTCATTCTCCGTTCTCGGCGGCGCGGCCGAATTCACTGCCGTGGTTGAATGTCCCGAAGGAACGGACCTTGCGACCGTGGAACAGGGGCTGAAGGCACTCCCGGAACTGGAGACTGCGAGCGTTGCGGTCGTGCCGTTCAAGCTGACGACCATCCACGCCGCGGATGCCCGAGCCACACATCGGCTCACGGTCAGCGGCGGCGACCGGCCGGGGCTGGTGGCCCGCCTGTCGGAGGTTTTCGTCCAGTTCGACACCAACATCGTCCGCCTGGTAGCGGAGCGCCTTTCCGGCGCTGCGGGGATCCAGTACGTCGTCGTCATGGACCTCCACATCCCGGAGCCGAAGGTGCGTACTTGCCTTGCCACCGTCGTCAACACGGCTGGTGGCCTGGGCCTCACCTGCCATAGCGAGGAGGCCTGATCCGCGGCTTCAGCGGAGGACGGATCAAGCCCGCGCGAACTTGCTAAATCCTCAAGGCGCGCGTGACACCGCCACCGCGCTCTGCTAAATCCACTGTCTAACGGCTTCTACCTAAACGACTATGTTGGCCGATGCACGGAGTGTCGCGGCCTTCTGAAGGCGGCAGCGTTCGACTACAATAGCGACAGCGGGGCATCGTTGAGCCATAGCGCGGGGCATCGTTGATGCCATAGCGAAGCTCGGGGGTCTACACGGCATGGAAATCTACCTTCCCATCGCCGAGATGTCGGTCAACGTCGTCGTAATCCTCGGCCTTGGCGCCTTGATCGGGTTCCTGTCCGGCCTGTTCGGGGTCGGCGGAGGCTTCCTGATGACACCGTTGCTGTTCTTCATCGGCATTCCGCCGGCGGTCGCGGTCGCCACGGGCGCCAACCAGATCGTCGCGTCGTCGGTCTCGGGTGTTCTCGTTCACTGGCGCCGCGACAGCGTCGACATCAGGATGGGCGTCGTGCTCCTCGCCGGCGGTTTCGCGGGCTCGTCGGTCGGAGTGTTGATCTTCACCCTGTTGCGCAACATGGGCCACATCGACTTGGTCATCCGGCTGTCGTTCGTTGTCTTCCTCGGCGTCATCGGCCTTCTGATGCTGATCGAGAGCTTGAAGGCGATGCGCGGCCAGAAGGTCAAGGCGTCGCACCCGCCGCGCCCCGAACGAACCTGGCGCGACCGGCTGCCGCTGAAGATGCGTTTTCGGCGCTCGAGACTGTACATCAGCGCCCTGCTCCCCCTTGGCGTCGGGGTCTTCGTCGGTATGCTGGTGGCGATCATGGGCGTCGGCGGCGGCTTCATCATGGTGCCGGCGATGATCTACCTGCTCGGCATGCCGACGGCAGTTGTGGTCGGAACCTCTCTGTTCCAGATCATTTTTGTCACCGCCAACGTGACCTTGCTGCATGCGGTAACCAATCAGACCGTCGACGTGATGCTGGCCCTCCTGCTGCTGATCGGCGGCGTCATCGGGGCCCAGTTCGGCGCGCGCACCGGCGGCCGGATGCGTGGCAGCCACCTCCGGGTGCTGCTGGCGCTGCTGGTGCTGGCGACCTGCGGCAAGCTGGTATTCGATCTGGTCGCCACGCCAAACGACCTGTATTCCATTGGCGCCGTGGTGCCGAAGCCATGAGGCGGTTGCGCACCGTCACGACGTTCGCGTTTTGCCTGGCGCTGTTGATGGCGCCCCGCATGGCGACGACGGACCTGGTTGCGGATCTCTCCAACCACCTCGTCAGCATCACCACCGGTTTTACCGGGGCGGACATTCTGCTGTTCGGCGCCACCGAGGGAGAGGGCGATGTGGTCGTTGTGGTGCGCGGCCCAAACGCCACCAAGGTGGTCCGCCGCAAGGGGCGCGTCGGCGGCATCTGGATCAACACCGCCGAGGTGACGTTCACCGATGTTCCCAGCTTCTATGCCGTTGCGTCCAGCCGCCCGATCGAGCAATTCGTTTCCGACAGTGTCGGCGCGCGACATGAAATCGGCATCGAGCAGGTACGTCTAACGGCATCCGACGTCGCACCCGCGGAAGACTTGTCGGAGTTTCGCGAGGGCTTCATCCGCAACATGCAGAGGAGCGACCTCTACACGCGGGAGACGGCGCAGATCGCCTTCCTCGGCAATCGCCTGTTCCGCACCGACATCTATTTTCCGGACAATGCGCCGACCGGGATCTACACCGTCGCCGTCTACTTGTTGCGGGACGGCGAAGTCACGAGCGCCGAGATCACGCCCCTGGTGGTCAGCAAGGTCGGCTTTTCGGCGCGCATCTTCGACTTCGCACACCGGCATGCGATGGCCTATGGGGTCCTTGCCATCCTGTTCGCGGTGGTGGCAGGATGGATCGCCAGCGCCGTGTTCCGCAAGGAGTGAAGCTTGATTGCCAGCGAACGAACGGATCCCGAGGCGGAGGTAACGCCGGACGTATCGCCACGCACCTTTCTCTGCGTCGTCGACGAGAGCGAAGAGCTGCACCAGGCGCTGCGCTACGCGTGCCGACGCGCCCGCCATACCGGCGGTCGCGTGGCGTTGCTCTACGTGGTGGAGGCGGCCGAGTTCCAGCATTGGATGGCGGTCGGCCACCTGATGGAGGAGGAGCGCCGGGAACAGGCCGAGGAAATGCTGCAGGTGGTGGCGTCCGTGGTCCAGCGGCTGTCGGGGGCCATGCCGGTCGTTCACATCCGCGAGGGCAAGCTCACCGACGAGTTGATGAAGCTCATCGACGAAGAAGGCAGCGGCATCTCCGTCCTGGTGCTCGGCGCCGCGTCCGGCTCCGACGGCCCTGGCCGCCTGATCTCGCACGTGCTGAAGCGCGCCGGCAAACTGCCGCTCCCCATCACCATCGTCCCCGGCGGCCTCTCCGACGCCGACATCGACGCCATCGCGTGAGGCCGTCGTCCTTCTGAGATGTGCGCCGGTTACGCGAACAGCTTCGCGACCTCGGCCATCGGCAGGAACATGCGACGACTCCCCCTGGTGAGAGGAAGAAACCGGTATCGGCCGTAGAAGCCGGCAGCCGTTTCATCCTTCGCGTCGACGACAAATGCGTAAGACGCGATATCGCTGCAAAGCGTCCGTCTGAGCGCGTCGAACAGGAGCAGTTCGCCGAACCGGTGCCCATGGAACCGCGTTTCGACCGCGAGGCGCCCCACCAAGGTCGCGGGCACGTTCGGGTACCGTGGCAGCCGCTTCGCCAGCCTGTCGGGGAGATCGACCAGCGCCACGCTGGTCGCCGCGAGCGTGTAGTAGCCGAGCGGCGTAGGATCGTCGCCGGACACCAGCACGAAACACGCCGCCAATCGTCTCCGCACATCCTGGCCAGCCTGCATCCGGAGATACCGATCAAGGATGTCGGCGCCGCTGGTGAAAGCTGTCCGCTCGTGCCGGTTCGATAGCCGCTCAATCCTCAACGGCGGCAGCCCGGCCTCCGCCGCTTAGTCTCCAACAGGATTGTGGGCGCTCAACGCCTCGACGTAGCGGCGGGCGGCTACCTGGACGTCTGCCGCCGGATCGCGAGGGTGCAGCAGCGCTTCAGCAAATGCCCGGCTTTCCTCGGCGTTCAGGCGCACCATCTGCGCGTCCTCGATGGTGCGCGCTGCGGCTTCCTGTGCGCTCGCGATAATGAAGCCCGTGAGTGTACGCCCCTGCAATTCGGCGGCCCGCTGAAAGAAAGCCTTTTGTTCCGCTGACACGCGAGCCTCGAGACGCTCGCCTCGGTACGCTGCTTCGCGCCTTCCGACCTTCGCAATCGTGCTCATTTGTTGCTCCCGGAGTTGTGCGATCAACGTACGGCAATTTGCCGGGTCACTCAACAACGCCTTTTGCTTCCGGCGAGTCGATGCCGGCTGAAGATGCCGGACGGTCGGCGACTACCTCCCTTTGAACAGCGAGCCGAGGACGCCGCGGACCAGCTCTCGACCGACATGGCGGCCGACGCTGCGCAAGGTACTCTTGGCGGCCGCCTCGAACATGCTGTCGCCGCGCCGCGTCCGCTGCCGGGGTTCCGGTCGCGGCTGAGGGGGCGGCTGGCGGTCGGCGGCCTTGGCCAGTTGCGCCGCCGCCTCGGCCCGCGACGCGAGCTGTTCGTACGCCGAATGGCGGTCCACCGCGGTGTCGTAGCGGCCGCCGACAGGGCTTGCGGCCGCGGCCGCTGCCTGCTCGGCCGCCGGCGCCGGGCCGACCCTGGACGATGGCGGGCGGATCAGGGTGCGCTGCACGATCCCCGGCGCCCCATTGGCTTCGAGCGTCGAGACCAGCGCCTCGCCGATGCCGACTTGGGTGATAGCCGCCTCGGTCTCGAACGCCGGATTGGCCCGGAACGTGTCCGCCGCGGCGCGGATCGCCTTCCTGTCCTTGGCTGTGAACGCCCGCAACGCATGCTGCACCCGGTTGCCCAGTTGGCCCAGCACGTCGTCGGGCAGGTCGGTCGGGCTCTGGGTGACGAAATAGACGCCGACGCCCTTGGAGCGAATCAGTCGCACCACTTGCTCCACCTTGTCGAGCAGCGCCTTGGGCGCGTCGTCGAACAGGAGATGCGCCTCGTCGAAGAAGAACACCAGCGTGGGTTTGTCCGGGTCGCCGACCTCCGGCAACTCCTCGAACAACTCCGACAGAAGCCATAACAGGAACGTCGCGTACAGCCGGCGCTGGCGGATCAGCTTGTCGGCCGCCAGCACGTGGATCAGGCCCCGGCCGTCGCGGTCGCAGCGCAGCAGATCATGGACGTCGAGAGCGGGCTCGCCGAAGAACCGGTCGCCCCCTTCCCGCTCGAGCACCAGCAGCCGGCGCAGGATCGCACCTACCGTCGCCGAGGCCACATGCCCGTATGTGCTGGCCAGTAGCTTGGCGTTGTCGTCGACGAAGTTGAGCATCGCCCGCAGGTCCTTGAGGTCGAGCAGGACCATGCCTTCGTCGTCGGCGACCGCGAAGGCGACCGCCAGCACCCCTTCTTGAGTGTCGTTCAGTTCGAGCAGGCGGGCGAGCAGCACCGGCCCCATCTCCGACACGGTGGCGCGGATCGGGTGGCCCTGCTCCCCCAGCACGTCCCAGAACACGCACGGGAACGCCGCCGGCTGATACGGATCAAGGCCGACGGCGCGGGCGCGCTCGATGAACGGTTCCGCCGGCTGCCAGGACGAACAGAGGCCGGACAGGTCCCCTTTGACGTCGGAGAGGAACACCGGCACCCCGGCCGCGGAAAAGCCCTCGGCCAGAATCTGCAGGGTCACCGTCTTGCCGGTACCGGTGGCGCCGGCGATCAACCCATGGCGGTTGGCGTAGCCGAGGTCGAGCACCACCGGCCCGTCCGCTTTGCCGATGAAGATGCTGGGGTCTCCAGCCATTGGTCCCTCCCCCACCTAAGGGTCGCTGCTAGAGCCGTGCGAATCGATTATAAACATCGTCTTTGCGGGGCAGCGAAGTCCCGTCACTGCCGTTCGGCCGGCCGCAGCGCCTGGATGGCGCGGGCGTAGTCGGGCTGGCCGAAGACGGCGGTGCCGGCGACCAGCACGTCGGCGCCGGCCTCGATCACCGCCGGCGCTGTCTCCGCGTTGACGCCGCCGTCGACCTCCAGTTCGATCGGGCGGTCGCCGATCATCCGTCGGATGCAGCGCACCTTCTCCAACTGGGCAGAAATGAACGACTGGCCGCCGAAGCCAGGGTTGACGGTCATCACCAGGATCAGGTCGAGGCGGTCGAGGATGTGTGCGATCGTGCTCTCGGGAGTGGCCGGATTGAGCGACACGCCGGCCTTCTTGCCGAGGCCGCGGATGACCTGCAGCGAGCGGTCGAGGTGGCGGTCGGCTTCGACATGGACGGTGATGATGTCGGCGCCGGCGGCGGCGAACGACTCCAGGTACGGCGCCGCCGGGTCGATCATCAGGTGCACGTCGAAGGGCTTGGTCGTGTGCGGGCGGATCGCGCGGATTACCAGCGGGCCGATGGTGAGGTTTGGCACGAAGTGCCCGTCCATGACGTCGACGTGGACGTAATCGCAGCCGGCGGCGTCGATCGCCCGCACCTCGTCGCCGAGCCTAGCGAAATCGGCCGAGAGGATCGACGGCGCCACCTTGATCATGACGCGTGAAGCCGCCTCTGTCCCGCCGCTCCCGGCGCCTCAGCCGACCACGTCGATGCCGAGCCCGGCGCCTGGCCGGCGCGCCTCCACCCGGAGCCGCGCCGCCGCTTCCCTTGCCTTGGCGTAGACGTTGTCGGCGGTGATGCCGAAGTACTTGAACAGATCCGGGCCAGGAGCCGACAGGCTGAAGTCCTTGAGGCCGATGAAAATGCCGTACTCGCCGATGTACTTGTCCCAGCCGGGCGCGATTGCGGCCTCCACCGCCACTCGCACCCCGTGCGGCCACTTGGGCCCGAGCACCTCCTGACGGTACTTGGCCGGCTGGATGTCGAACAGTTTCCAGCACGGCATCGACACCACCGCGGTCGGGATGCCTTCGGCCTCCAGCCGTTCCCGCGCCTCGACGGCGATATGCACCTCCGAGCCCGTCGCGAAGATGGTCACCTCCCGCGGGCCGGCCTCGGCCTCACGCAGGACGTAGGCGCCGCGCGCACTCAAATTGACGCTGACGTGGTCGGTGCGCACCGCCGGCACCGCCTGGCGGGACAACACCAGGGTCGACGGCATGTCGTATTCGGTGAGCGCAACCACCCAGCACTCGAACGTCTCGACGGCGTCGGCCGGGCGGAACACAAGCAGGTTCGGCATGACCCGCAGCCCGGCGATGGTCTCCGACGGATGGTGGGTCGGACCGTCCTCGCCGACGCCGATGGAGTCATGGGTGCAGACGTAGATCACCCGCTGCTTCATCAGCGCCGACATGCGGATGGCGCCCCGCATGTAGTCGACGAACACGAAGAACGTGCTGCCGTAGGGAATGAAACCGCCGTGCAGCGCGATGCCATTCATGATCGCCGCCATGGCGTGTTCGCGGACGCCATAATGGATGTAGCGGCCGCTGTAATCGCCGGGCTCGACCTCCTTCATGTCGGGCGGCTTGGCATAGCAGGACTCGGTGAGATCGGCCGAACCGCCGATCAACTCGGGGAACTGGCGCGCCAGGATCTCGAGCGCCTGTCCCGACGCCTTGCGCGTCGCCCAGTTCGGCCTTGATACGGCGAGGCGCTGCTTGAACGAATTAAGCGGCTCCTGCCAGCCGCGGTGCAACTCGCCCCGCTTGGTCCGCTGGTATTCCGCCTTCTGCTCGGCGGTCAAGGCCTCGAAGCGGGCTTCCCACGCCTCGCGCTCGCCGACGTTGCGCCGGCCGATCTGGCGCCACGCATCGAGGATGTGGGTTGGGATGACGAAGGGCGGATAGGGCCAATTCAGCGTTTTCCGGACGCCAGCCACCTCGTCCTCGCCGAGCGGCGCACCGTGGGTCGCCGCGGTGCCCTGCTTGTTCGGCGCGCCGCGGCCGATGATGGTCCGACACGCGATGAACGACGGCCGGTCTGTCTGTCGCGCTTTCGCAATCGCTCGCGCGATCGCCTCCGCATCGTCCCCGTCGACCGCCTCGGCATGCCAGCCGGACGCCTCGAAGCGGGCGATCTGGTTGTCGCCGGTGGCCATCTCGGTCGAGCCATCGATGCAGATGCGGTTGTCGTCCCACAGTACGATCAGCTTGTTCAGCCTCAGAAAACCGGCCAGCGACAAGGCCTCCTGGCTGAGCCCCTCCATCAGGCAGCCGTCGCCGACGACGCAATATGTGTAGTGGTCGACAACAGCGTCGCCCCAGCGGGCGTTACGGAGCCGCTCCGCCAGCGCCATGCCGACGGCGTTGCCGAACCCCTGGGCAAGCGGGCCGGTGGTGGTCTCGACGCCTTCGGTCACTCCGTATTCGGGATGCCCCGGGGTCTTGGAGTGCAACTGGCGGAAGCGACGGATCTCATCGATGGTCACGTCCTCGTAACCGGTGAGGTAGAACAGCGCGTAGAGCAGCATCGAGCCGTGTCCAGCCGAAAGGATGAACCGGTCACGATCCTCCCACCGCGGCCGCGACGGATCGAACTTGAGGAAGCGGCTCCACAACACCGTCGCCACGGTGGCCATTCCCATGGGCAGGCCGGGGTGGCCGGACTTCGCCTTCTCAACCGCGTCGGCGGCCAGCATCCGGATGGCGTTGACCATCTCCGCGAGGCTGGCCTGCGGCGCGACGTTCGGCTCGGCGGCGGCCTCAGACTCCTGTGCCACGGCCGATGCGGCGCGAGCGAGCTTCATGGGGTGTGTCTCCTCAAGTGTCATGGTGCGCGAGTCACGTGTCATGGTGCGCGATGGCTGCATTCAACAGATAGTGCCCAATGAGCAGTTGCGACAGGGCCAGCGGCCGACTGAAGCGCGACTGCTCACGCCCATCGAAAAACGCGCCGGGACGACCTCGCTCTTGCGTGCGGTCAGGAAGAAGACCCCACAATACCTCTTCCATCGCCTCGGCTGCTGCGGCATCGATAGCGCCCGAGACATGCAAGGCGTCCACCGGGCGGCCGTCCACGTCCCGGGTCAGTTCCAGCATGAAGCCCTTGTCGGCGCCTTGTTCCAGCACCGGCGCCAGATCCAGGTGCGGCAGGGTCGGGCGCAGGATGTGGGCAACACTGAGGTGCGCACCGGTCTCCTCCGGTCGGTCCTGGGGCGGATAAAAGCTCACCACCATATCGGCGTAGCCGCGCTGCGGGATGACAAACCGGGCGCTGTCGCGCTGCAGCATCGGCAGCGCCGCCATGATCTGCTCGCGGGAATAGGCGCCTTGCGTCAAGTCGCGCTGGAACTTCCAGCGGTGGCGCAACTGCTCGTCCGGCTCCAGGTAGAACTTGACGTCGTAGGCGTCCCGCAACAGCGGCGTCGCGTAGCCGAGCAGCCCCTCGAGAATGATGAAGTCGCGCGGCTCCACGTATTCCGGCGCCTCGAGCACGCCGCCGTTATGGTTGTAGACCGGCTTCAGGATCGGCTGGCCCTCGCGCAGCAGGTAGACGTGCTGCTCGAGCACGTCCATGTAGTTGGCGGCGGGATCATGGGGCGTGATGCCGCGCCGCGCACGCTCCGCCCGGTCATAGCGGTGGTAGTCGTCGATGCAGATGTTAAGGGTGCGCCGGGGGCCAAGCACTTCCGCCAGTCCGGCCGCCATGGTGGTCTTTCCGGCGGCTGAGTCGCCGACGATACCGATGATCACCGGATGTTGCCGGGGTTTTCCGCCCACGCTCGCTCAGTCTCCTTCGCCTCGGTGGCGATTCAGCCTCCGCAGCCGACCGCGGCGCCATCAATACCGTGTGCGGCCGGGTTTGGGAACCCCGGTGCGCAACACGCGGACGACGAGTTTCGACAGTTCGATGGGAGTGGCGTCATGACCGCGGATCGATTGGCCGATCTTGCTTTGCCCCCAGACTTGTCCACAGGACGACGACCGCCGGCCGCGACCTCGATCGCCGCACGCCGCAGCGACGAGCCACAAGATCGTGAGAATCAAGTTCGGGGCCGAACAGCATCTCGCGTTGAAGACGCGCAGCGGGCATCGCGCAAGGTTGCCTGATTACGACCAATGGATGAGACGGTTTGGATTTGTTAACAGAACGGTGGTAGGATCTTCATTGCCCGCTCGACCGTGTCAACGAGCCACTGAAGCACCAGCATGTTCCGGGGTGATTGAGGATGACCTTCATTTCATGGTCGGAGGCCTACACGCTGCAGGTCGGCACGATCGACGATGAACACAAGCGCATCATCGAGATCATCAATGCGCTTGAGCGCGACCGACGTGAAGGCGCCGACAGCGCCGCGCTAGGATCGTCGCTCGCCCGGATGCAGGAGGTCATCCAGGAGCATTTCGAGAACGAAGAAGCGATCATGAGGGAGCATTATTACCCCTACCGGGGAGCTCACAAGGAACAGCACCGCCAATTCAACCGCGACGTCTACGCCGCCCGCAAGCTCTACAGCGCCGACGCGGACAGCATCGATTTCGACGTCTTTCTCGCCTTCCTTCGCGCGTGGTTGCACGAGCACATCGTGCGCAGTGACGCCATCTTCGTCTCCTACCTGTCGGGAGGCGCCCGCCCGACCACCGTCTTGCCGGCCGTCGATCCACTCCCGGAATGCCTGGAGGGCGTGCTGGCCGACCCCGACGACCCCCTGCACACCGTTTCCATGCAAGTGCCGGAAAGCGCCCTCGACACGCTGTTCACCTGCGCGCGGCTGCTGCGCCGCGGCGGCGGCGAGGCCGATGCACTTCGCGCGATCGCCGACCCGCTCGGCACAATGACTCTTGTTGAAGCCGCGACCGTCGCCAAGGCGCTGATGCGCTAATATCCGAGATCCGCGTCGATCCCCAGAATCTGCACCGCGACGAAACGGCAGGGTTGCGCTCGGAGGCAAACTCCTGGACAAGCAGCCATGCTTCGTCGGGCGCCGCCTCTTAAGTTCGTGATGGTCGCTCTCCTGTTGGCAGCCTCGTGCAGTTCTCCCGATGCCGCGGTGGAAAAGGGCGACTTCGACGTGACCGGAAACGCAACGGACTGGGCGTCGCTGCAGCGCTCGGGCAATCCCAGGGATTGGCTGCTGGCGCCGCCGGATCTGGCGCCTGTTCCCGGAACGCCCGACCAGGCTCCGCCGGTCTTTCCGGTCAGCGCGCAACGTCTGGCCGACGCTTGGGCGGCAGTGGTGCGGGCGCAACCACGCGCGGCCATCGTCGCCGTGTCCGACGACGGGCTCAGGATCGATGCGGAGCAACGCTCGCGGCTGATGGGCTTCGTCGACCGCATCGCCATGCGCGCCGTTCCTGTGGGCGATGATCGAGCAACCCTTGCCGTCTACAGCCGCGCGGCCATAGGCTACTACGATTTCGGCGTCAACCGCCGCCGGGTCCAGTCATGGCTGGCCGAACTGGCGGAGCGGCTGGAACAGGCGCCGACCGCGCCGCCGTCTCTCTAGTGCAGCGGTGCATTCAAAGCATGCACGCATCCACATAGCGCCTTGATTTCGGGCAAGTACGCACTAGGCGGCTACCGCCGGCGATGCTTCGATTCCACGTCGGGCGCCACTCCGGTGCGTCTGGGACAAGTATTGCTGCCGTAGCGCAAAGCGCTTGATCTTGGCGATCGCCTCCACCTCGATCTGGCGCACTCGCTCGCGAGAAATTCCGAACCGACGGCTAAGCTGCTCGAGAGTCACCGGATCCTCCCGCAGGTGGCGGTCGCCGACGATGTCCCGCTCGCGCTCGTTCAGGATATCCATCGCGTCGCGGATCATGCGGCGGCGGACGCTTTGCTCCTCACGGTCGGCGAACTGCTCATAGGGGCTGTCGCCCTCGTCGGGAAGCCAATCCTGCCATTCGCCGTCGCTGCCGTCGCGGAGCGGCGCGTTGAGGGTGGCATCCGGTCCGGCCAGCCGCCTGTTCATCATCACCACGTCGCTCTCGGGAACTGCGAGCTCTTCGGCGATCTGACGGATGACCGGCGCCGGCAGCTCCCCGTCCTCGTAGGCGTGCAGCCGCGCCTTGGTCTTGCGGAGCTTGAAGAACAGCTTTTTCTGCTCCGACGTGGTGCCGGTCTTGACCAGCGACCACGAGCGGATCACGAAGTCGGTTATGGCGGCGCGGATCCACCACATGGCGTACGTCGAGAGGCGGTAGCCGCGGCCCGGGTCGAAGCGTTCGACGGCCTGGATGAGGCCGAGCGTGCCCTCGGAGATCAGGTCCTCGACGGGCGCCGGATAATGCCGGTACTGCATGGCGATCTTGATGACAAGCCGCATATGGCTGTTGACCAGCATGTCGGTCGCCTCGCGGTCGCCCTGCTCGCGGCTGAGGCGCGCCAGGCGCTGCTCTTCCGCCGCGTCCAGAAAAGCGTGCTTTCGCGTCTCCCGGATGAACCGTTGCAGACCCCGGTCGACGCTGAGGCTGCGATCCCCTCCGGCTGATCCGGCGTGCGTTGTCGTCGACATGCGAGTTCCTCCGTCCGTTATCCGGGCCGGCGCCGTCGTTCTGGAACGACTCAAAAGTGCGCCGCAAACTATTCCTACATGGGAACGTACGCTGGAATTTCACGAATGGATGAACGCGGCACAGGTTTCGAACCGAACACGATTGCGAGAGCGGCGGAGTTGGGGCGAGAGCAGGCGCCGGCCGTTCCATCACTAGTCCCAGCCCCATGCGGCTGGGCGGCGGCGCAAACGCGATCAGCGAGAACCCCGAGCATAGGTCACGGGCATGCGGGCGTCGTAGACCGGCTGGCACGCCGACGCGCGTTCCGGCGGCAGCCCGTCCCAGATGAGGGCGCGCATCGCGAAGCGCTCCGGCAGGGCGACCGGCGTGGTGCGTTGCGCCACGAACCCGGCGAGAGCGCTGTTTTCGCTGTACTCGCGCGTCCAGTAATCTTCGGTCAGGACGATGAGCCCTCGGGGGAAGCAGTCCATGATCAGGGCCATGGATTCCGCGTTGTTCGCGAAGCTCACGCCAGTGCGGTGGTCGTAGCTGAACGGACCGTTCCCGGAGGTGCCTGCCAACGCGGTGCGGCTCACGGCAAAATCCAGTCTGCCGAGATAGTAAAGGCCGTGAAGTTCGCTGTCGGACACGACGACGCGGTCCGCCGTCAACCATGGCTTCACCGCTTCAGAGACTTCCGGCCAACGATCGTCAAGCTTGAGCGGAGTGTCGGTCAACCCGGCCAGGATCGCCGCCGAGCGTGCGAGCGGCGGTCCGATGGCGGCGGCGGCGACCAGCGCAACGGCGAAGAGACCGCAGCAGGATGCCGGCATTCGCAGACGCGCCAACAAGGGCGCCGTCGCCGTCTCCCCGGCCTTGAGGCAATGGCGCTTGATGCTTCCCGCGACGGCCTGCAGCGCAATGCCCCAGATCACGAAGAGGAAAGGCATTATGAAATAGATGAATCGGTATCCTTTCATCCCGCCGAACGAAAAAAGCACGAACCCGATGACGAAGACCGAGGCACATAACCAGGTTGTTTTCCTGTTCGCCAAGAATGAGACGACCAATGCGGCCGGCGTGAACATCCATAGGATGGGATGATGTCTCAGCAACAACAGGACATAGTACCAGACGTTGTCGGCCTCGGCCTGTGCCCAGGTTTCGGCGACGCGGTATCGCGCAAGGAGATCGGCCGCGAATCCTGTCGTCAAGGCGACGATCGCGACGACCACCGCCAGCGCGGCGGACGCGGCGATCCAGGGAAGCCGGGCGGAGATCGGCTGTCGCGATAACCGGGGCAACAGGACCCCGAACGCGAGCCAGGCAGCCAGCCCCATGAGACCGATCAATGTCGTGATTTGAAGGTGCAACGCGACGCCGAAGCAAAGGAGGGCGGCCGTAATCAGGATCGGCGCGCTCCTCCGGGCCGATCCGTCCACACGATTCTCGCTCTCTCGAGCGTCCGTACCCGGTGCGGTCACGAGCTTGAACAACGCAGTCGAGCCGAGCCAGAACAAAAGGGCTTGCAGCACATAGAAACGCGTGAAGTGCGAGTACGCGATCTCGAGAGGTGAAAAGCAAAGCAGCAAAGCGGCGATCCAGGCCGCCAGGACCCCGGCTCGTGCGCGGGTCCAGACAAAGACTGAAGCTACGAGAAGGCTTCCGGCGATGATCGAGGGAAGGCGCGCAACTTCAATCGTCGTGCCGAAAAGGTCAAAAAAGTACGCGATCAAGACCGTGAACAAATAGGCGCGCCAGTATTCGCCTGTGCCGATCGCTGGTCTGCCTTCCGCAAGCCATCCCTCCGCAGCCAGTACATGATACAATTCGTCGAATCTCGCGACCTGCCAAAGGGGGGACATGCGAACCGACACCGCCAAGACAAGCAGCACCAGCGGCCAAAACAGGCGGGATTTCGCGACATCGTTCAGAAATGTCGGCACAGAACTACCCGCAGTGAGGCTCGTCATGGAAGGTCCTTCTGCTGCAGTGCGGGGTGGCTCGACGGGAGGCTTATCCATCGCGGCACGCATGGAATACAAGTGCAGGGAGCCTATCCGGACAGGATGACCTTCGCGCACGGCCGGGCCGGGCGCGACGGAACCTGGCGGCGCCTGAAACGCGCCTCCGCTCGCGGCGATATGCACGTCGAAGCTCGCGCGGCGCGCGTCATCGTTCCGGCGTCAGTTCGACAGCGACGACCTCGATACGCGAGTCGCGGCTGAGGAATGCCCTGTGCATCCCGGCGATGCGGGACGGCCAAACATCCTCCAGGGCAAAGCCGGTGCGATTTATCGGCCACTTCTCCCCAGCGGCGGCGCGCATGATCCACACACGGTCGGCATCACCGACGTGTTTGCGCAACTCCGCGAAGGTGCCGAGCAACGGCCGGTTCGACCAGAGATGCCGCCGCCCGCTCTCGCGGGCCTGCTGCCGGTACCGGGGATCTTTCCGATCCAGATAGAGCGCGTGCTCCGCTTCCAGGTAGGCGGCGGCGTGAGGAAGGCCGACGACGACGATCGGCGTGTCCGAACCGTTCGCGGCCTCGGCATTCAGAAACTCCGCCGGCGTCGCGATGTCTTCCCGCGCGTACCAGTGATATTGTTGATGCGCGAATGCTCCGGTGCGAAACACGGCGTCGGGGGCTGTCACGGAGGCGAGGTGGCGCACGCTGAGGTCGGACGAAAACGCCATCACGACGAGAGAGACGGCGGCGGCAACCGCCGGAGCTTTCGCGGCCGACGCGCCGTGGCCCGAATCCACGCTTGAGGTCCGCGGCTCTTCAGGCGCGGGAGGCAGCCGGTGCGGCGTGCGGACCTGAACGGCATCATCCGGGTCCCTCGACCCTTCCGCGCCGATGGCGGCACCTGCACCCCGCTTCGTGACCCACCGGGTGATGTCCACGACCGAGAGCACGATGACGAACAGCGCGAGCGGATAGACGAAAAAACTGTAGCGCGTGGAGGAGTACGGCGCGTTCAGAACCCCATACACGAGCGCGGTGTAGGCGATGACGCAGACCGGGTTCCTTGCCAGTGCCGGCAGCGGTTGATGCAGTTTGCCCACAAGCTGGATGACACAGGCGATGGCGATTATGAGGCCAAGCACGGGTGCATCCCGCCGCCAGGGATTAACCAGTTCCGAATAGAAGTCGGGCCAGCCGGCGAAAGTGCGGATCAGCGCTTCAGCCAGGCTGTTGTCGCCGTCCGCGACGGCGCCGATCCACTCGCGCGTCGTCACGGCGTATGTGATCCACAGGCCGACGATCAGCATCGCCAGCATCAGTGCCCGCAAAGGCGGCCCGTCCCGAAGGGGTAACCGCAGGATCCGGTAACGAAGCAGCAGGATCGCCGCGCACGCGCCGGCGATGATGAACTGATGCAACACCGCAGCAGCAACGAGAACTCCGGCGTAGACGAACGACACCGGAAACCAACGGTTCTTGAGGCAAACGAGGGAGAGGGAAGCGGCGACCAGCGCCAGAACCGCCGCCATCACAGCAGTGTTGAGGAAAGGGTCGCTGCCGAAACTCAGGAACGGGAACTCGGGGAAGCGGAACATCGCCGCCGAAGTCCATTCGAGGCCGCGGGGAACGGCGTCTGCGACGCCGAAGTCACGGAAGTCGAACACAAACAAGGCGACGCACAGGGCAAGGACCGCGAGGCTGACCAAACCGTAATGCACGGCATGGCTGCGGCTCGGGAAGTGCTGGGCATCGCGCAGGACGAGCAGCGGCGTCATAAGCAGAGGCGCCAGCAGCACCGCCGCTTCGTGCGTCAGCGCGGCGATGACGACCAGCACATGCGGAAGGTAGCGAAGGTGCCACCACTTGCCGAACCACGCCCGGTCTGCGGCCAACAGAAACAGCAAGGTCGCCAGTTGAAATGCGGTGTACATGCGGATGAACAGAGAGAACTCGATCGCCCAGGAGGAAACCATGTAGAGGGCGGAAACGCTTGCCGCCAGCATGGGGCAAAGCTGTCCTCTGGCGTAGAAGTAAAGGGCGACGGCACAACCAAGACCGCTCGCCGCCGGCACCAGCCGCATCGCGAAGGGTTGTTCGCCGAATAGCAGGAGCGAGGCAGCCGTTGCGTACTGCACGAGCAGTCCACGAAAATAATAGCCGCCGCTCGGAAACGCCGGGATGCCCTCAGCCATGATGTTGCGGACGCTGGTGAGGAAATAGTACTCGTCGATCGCGACCGGGCGATCCCCGAACACGCCGGTGATGCGGGCGTAAAGGCCGGCGACGATCGCGGCGGCGATTGCCACCCAGACAGCAAAGCGAAGATATCGAACTGCCACGGACGCCTTGGCATCCACGGGGTTCTTGGCGGAAACGCGTTCGCCAGTATCGGGCTTGTTTGGGCGGTTCGATGGCTCTTGCAGCGCCCCAATCCGATTCCCGGATCGAGTTAACGATGAAGACCGTTCGATCCGGCAAAGGGCCGAAAGATTCATTTGCATGTCCCCGGTACCCGGCGAAGGGACCTATACGAAATCCATACTAAAAGTTGAGAACGAGCGAAACCCCCAGTTGCGGCAGAACAAACGCGGGCGGCTGAAATCCCGGTATGTCAGAAACGGAGCAGCCTGCGCTGGGCCGCCGTCGGCGCCCGCCGGCTATCGTAGCGGAAGGGACCGGACTTTCACCAAGCGTAAGAAAAACAAGGACGCGTGAGCTTCCCCATCTACCCCCGAAACACCAGCACGATGAAAATTGGGCGACAGGACCGTCGTGGACCGTCACACCGTCATTTCATTATGCGGCTCAGAGGTCAAGCCGGTGACGATGACGTGACGGTCTCGGTTGGCCATCGCGTGGCGTTCGCTGGCGCCCTCATGAACTCAGCCGGGATCGGCCATCGGTTACGCCGCCGGCGTCTGCAAGACCCGCGTGCGGTGGTGGGCGAGGTACGGCAGGTGCGCAGGCTTGAGGCCCACGAGCAGCGGCATTGCCGCGAGGCCGAGGCGGGCGCGGTCGGGTGGCGACAATGCTGGCGAGACGATGAGAGCGCCGCCGTCGGTGAAGGCGATGAGGCCGGCGTCGAAGGCGGCGTCGAGGTGGGCGGCGAGCAACATCCCGTTGTGGACGTCGAGGCGTTCGCCATCGGTCGCGCAGTCGGCCCACGGCTTCATGTGGCTGGCGCGCAAGAGCCGCGGGTGGGTGATCCGTGTGAGCGAGCAAGCCCCGCCCCACTGGCGCTTCTCCTGTGTTTGCTTGCCCTGCCCTCTTCGCGGAGGCACGCCTCGTTATCCGGTCCGAACTTTGCCGCGGCTACGGTTCGTCTCAACGCAGAGCGCTTCGGTATCGACAAATCACGCGGCGCTCCCCTCGCCAGTAGCCCTGGCATTCGGGCCTGCTGATCATTGCTGCGACGGCCGTCGCTCGCTCACGCGGCGGGCAGATGCGGTGATCTTGGTCCACGCGCCGTCGGCGA
Organism: Rhodospirillales bacterium; assembly: GCA_016710335.1. Classification (NCBI taxonomy): domain Bacteria; kingdom Pseudomonadati; phylum Pseudomonadota; class Alphaproteobacteria; order Rhodospirillales; species Rhodospirillales bacterium. The sequence goes on along the minus strand of JADJXQ010000003.1, from coordinate 375,515 downwards.
CGTCCCGGTCGGAGGCCAGCCACGACCCGCCGACGCAGAGCACGTTGGGCAGGCTCAGATACGCGTTCAGGGTGTCCTCGCCGATGCCTCCCGTGGGGCAGAACAGGACGTCGCGAAACGGCCCGGCGAAGCCGCTGAGCGCCGCGCGGCCTCCCATCGCTTCCGCCGGAAAGAACTTGAGATGACGGAAACCGCATGCTCTCGCCTGCATGATCTCCGAGGCGGTGGCGACACCCGGAAGAAAGGGCAGATCCGCCGAGGCGATGGCGGCAGCCAGATCCGGCGACAGCCCCGGACTGACCCCGAACGCCGCGCCGGCGGCAGAAGCGCCGGTCAGGTCCTTGACGCTGAGGATGGTGCCGGCCCCGGCAAGGGCATCGGGCACAGAGTCCCTGATCAAACGGATCGCCTCGATCGCGATCTCACTGCGAAGCGTGATCTCCAGTATCGGCAGGCCGCCGGCGACCAGCGCCTTGGCGAGCGGTACGGCATCCTCGATGCGCCGGATGGTCAGAACCGGAATGACCGGCGCCGTGCGCAGGATCGAATCCAGCTTCGCCTGCCACGGAAAAAGCGTCATGGCGTCGTCCTCGGATCAGGATGAAGAAACAGGTCATCAATGGCCGGCATCGCGTCGCGCGGGATGATCGCGCCCCGGTAACGGATGACCGTCCCCGCCAGGCGATGGCCCACCCTGGCCGCAGTGGCCGGCTCCGCCCCGTTGAGACGGGCGGCGAGATAGCCGGCGTTGAACGAGTCGCCGGCGGCCGTGGTGTCGACCGGGTCAACCACGGACTCGACGCCCACCACCTGCGTCTCTCCGGCACTGACGAGCACGCAGCCGTTGCGTCCGTCCTTGATCACGATCTCGTCCACGTCGCGAAAGCGCTCCGCACAATTCTGCACTGTCGCATCGCCATGGAGCAGTCGCTCGTCGTCAAATGTCGGAAGAGCGATGTCCGCCCGCTCCATCATGGCGCCGAACGCCGCCCGCGCCGTCGCCGCATCGCTCCAGCCGGCCGGGCGGTAGTTGCCGTCGAAGGCGACGCGGCAGCCGCGGGTCCGCGCCCGGTCGAGTGCGGAGAAAAGCAGCGACAAGCCCTGCTGCGAGTATAACGAGAGGGTGATCCCCGAAAGGTAGATCAAGTCAAACCCCTGCAGCTCCTCGGCGACCTGGCCACCGGTGGGAAGCTCGAACACCTCCCGGGCCGGCGATCGATCTCTCCAGTAAAAGAACGTGCGTTCTCCCAAGGCATCGGTCTTGATGAGATAGAGCCCCGGAAGGCGGCCGGAAGCGCGGGCGACCAGGTCTGTTCCGATCCCTTCGGCCCGGCACATCGCCACGATGTCGTCGCTGAACGGATCGTCTCCGAGGGCGGTGACGTAATCGACAGGGATGCCGAGCCGCCGCAGGTAAACCGCCGTGTTGTAGGTATCTCCCCCGAACGCGAGGTCGTAGCCGCCGTCACCGCGAAGGCGCAGCTCGATCATGCATTCGCCGACCGCCGCTACTCTCACGCGCTCGCTCCATGTTGCACCGCGGTGCCTGTCCGGCCACCGAAAGCTGAACGGTGGTGGCGCATCACCGACACCACCCCGCGCAGCGTCGCAAGCCGTGCGTCGATCCAGACGGCGCCGACGCCTCTGCACCGAAGCGCGATTTCATAGGGTTCACGGAGGCGCTCGCCGCAGACGAGAAGCACGTGGTCCGGCAAAGCCTCCAGCTCCGCCATGCGCTCCAGTTCCTCGCCGATAAGCAGCCCCGAGAGGTAGCTCGCAACCTCGGCCGCGGCGAGACCTCCATAAAGAACCTGCCCGCGGGCGCCAAACAGGTGGTAGAGCAACCCGCCCGGTCGGCCGGCCACAGACAGTCCACGCTCGAACACCCTCGCATCGAACGCCGCGTCCTCCATGGCGAGCCGGCCGACGACCGTATGGCGGAGGATCGCCCGGTACAGCTCTCCCGTCATCGCGGTGAAGAACCGCTCCAGCGCGCCATCGCGGACGGTCGCCCACTTGCTGTGGGTTCCGGGCAAGCACAAATGGGCCGAAACTGCGCCGACTTCCGCCAGCGCGCCGAAGATCTGGACCTCCTCGCCGCGCATCACGTCGATGTGGCCGTCTGGTCCGTGATAGCGAACCCCCGGGAGGATCCAGGCCTCCTCCATGCCGTCCGCCGCCACCACATGGTGCGCCAGGTCGTCGGCGCTGACCGGCAGAGGCGGCTGGGGCGCCGTCAACCACCCTTGCGCCGCTCCCACCATCCCCGCCATGTAGATCGGCGCCGGCGGGTTCGAGGACCGCCAGCGCGCGGTCTGCTCGCGGCAATAGGACGGAAACTCGGATCTTTCGAGTGCGCCCATTCCCAGTCCGTCGGCGATCTCCTCCAACGCGCGGCCTGTCTCCACGTCGACCAGATAGGCGCGAAAGCTGCTGGTGCCCCAGTCAATGATGATGGCATGGGCCCCGGTCACGTCACCCGCCCTGCAAGCGCTGAAATGCTGCGACGAGATCGCGGGCGATCGTCCCCACCTCCGTCACCGCACGTCCGGGGGCGTAGAGGTTGGAGCCAAAGCCGAAGCCGTCGGCGCCGGCCTCATGGAACGCTGCCATGTCGTCGGCACCGATCCCGCCCACGGCAAACAAGCGCGTCTCCTTCGGCAACACGGCCCGCACGTCCTTGAGGTAGGCCGGACCGAGGCGGGCGGCCGGGAAGATCTTGAGGCATTGGGCGCCGTGGCGGAGGGCGCTCAATGCCTCGCTTGGCGTCATGCACCCGATCACCGTCACCAGGCCGGCCTCGACCCCGGCCACGATCACGTCGGGGTTGCTGTCGGGCGTCACCATGAGCGCTGCCCCGGTGGCGGCCAGCCGCACGACCTGGTCGGGAGAGAGCACGGTACCGGCGCCGACGACGACGCCCGCGGGGCAGCATGCGGCCAGCTTGGCGATGCTGTCGAAAGGCCGGGGCGAGTTGAGCGGCACCTCGATGAGGCGGAAGCCGGCCTCGACCAGGACGTCGGCCACGGCCGGCACCTCGTCGGGCGCGATGCCGCGCAGCACCGCGATCAGCGGCATCTCCGTGACCGCCATCTCGAAGACGTCGACAGGCGCAGGCGTCCTCACCGCAGCATCCACAACGCAAGATCCGGGAAGAACAGCAGCAGCAACAGGACGATGATCTGCAGCGCGATGAACGGCAGCACCGCCTTGAAGATGTGAGGGAGTTCGATGCCGGGCGGCGCCACGCCCTTGAGGTAGAACGCCGCAGGGCCGAACGGCGGGCTGAGGAACGACACCTGCATATTGACGCAGAACAGGATCCCGAACCAGATGGGGTCGTAGTTCAGTTCCTTGATGATCGGCACGAAGATCGGAAGCGTCAGCATGGCGATGCCGATCCAGTCGAGGAACAGACCAAGCACCATCAGAATCCCCATCATGATCATGACGATGACGATGGGCGCGGCATCAATGCCGAGGATCGACTGGGAGACGAAGCGGTTGCCGCCCATCAGGTTGTAGACGCCCACCAGGATGGCCGCGCCGACGCCGATCCAGATGATCATGCCGCAGGTGTTGAGGGTTTGGGTGACGCTTTCCTGCAGCACCCGGAAGGAGAACTCGCGCCGGATGACGATGGCGATCAGCACGCCGAACGCGCCCATCGAGGCGGCTTCCGTGACCGAGGCAACGCCGCCGTAAATGCTGCCGAGGACCATCAGCGCGATCAGCGCCGGCAGGATCACCGACTTGGCAGCGTTGAGCTTTTCGCCGGCCGGCATTCGCGCCTGATCCGGCGGCAACGGCGGGCCGAGCGACGGGTTGATGGCGCAACGCCCGAGCACGTACGTGACGTAGGCCAGCATCAGGATGGTCGCCGGCGTGATGGCGGCGACGAACAGGTCGGCGATGCTGACGCTCGCCATCAGGCCGTAGATGATCAGGACGATCGACGGCGGCACCATGGTGCCGAGTGAGCCGCCGGCGCAACAGACGCCGATGGCGATACTGCGGTCGTAGCCGAGACGCAGCATCTGCGGCAGCGCCAAGATGCCGAGCAGCACGATCTCGCCGCCGATGATCCCTGACATGGCGGCGAGGAAAAACGCCACCACCAGGGTCTGGACGCCGACGCCGCCGGGCAGGCGGCCGGCGAAGATGCGCATGGCGTTGAACAAATCGCGGGCAATGCCGGAGCGGTCGAGCAGCGACGCCATCAACACGAACATCGGCACGGCCACAAGCGAGTATTCGGTGATGAAGCCGTAGACCCGGGCCGTCACCAGCGGCAGGGCCATCGGCCCGAACCACCCGAAGGTGAAGATGAGCGCCACCAGCCCGGTATTGAAGGCGAGCGGCAGACCGGGAAGCAGGAGAACGAAGATGCTGCCGATGAGCAGGTAGGTGCCGGCTTCGATGCCGAGAGCGTTCAGTCCCATGCCCATGTCAACGCGCTCCCTCTTTCCGGTCCGCCGCCGGCCCGCGCACCGCGTGGATGACGTGGAGGATGGCCTGCAACATCATGATCGCCACTGCGACGAGGATGACGCCCTTGGTCATGGCCGGGAACGGCGGGTTCCAAGAGGTGCCGGAGCGCTCGAGTTGCCAGTCTCCGGTCGGATTGTGGGAGGATCGCCAGAACATGATGTAAGCGGCATAGCTCATGCCGACGGTGAACAAGAGGGTGATGACGCTGTTGAAGACGTCGAATATCCGCCGCACACCCGGCGAAACGGCGTCATAGATCACCCTTATTCGAATGTGCTTGTCGCGAGCCAGCGCCACCGGGCCGCCCAGGGCGAAGATGCAGGCGATCAGGAAGATGACCGTCTCGTGAACCCAGGAGGTCGGCGACTCAAAGACGTAACGCATGACTACCTCGTAGACCGAGATCGCCATGGCAATGAGGGCGAGCCAGGAGATCAGCGCGCCGGCTTCGTTCACGTAGCGATCGAGGGTCGTGCGCAGCACGACCTCCTCCCGCTCAGGCACCGCGGTTGTGGCGTCCGGGGCGCCTCGCAAGCCTTCAATGTCTTCCATCTGTCCGATCCTCTGCGGCAGGCGCTATGCTCGTATGCAGGAGCCGGCCGGGCGGCGCCACCGGGGTCACCGCTTACGCCGGCAGCCGTGGCTACAGCAAGTTGCGCGCTTCAAGGAACTTGACGACGGAGTCGTAGGTTTTCTGGCTCAACTCGTTCTTCTTTGCCCAGGTTTCCCATTCCTGCTTGGCTATGTTGCGGAACTTCTTCCGCTCTTCGTCGGGCATGTCGATGATCTCGATCTTGGGGTCCTTGCGGGCCTCCGCGACGGCTTTCAGATCCAGGCCCTTCAGGGTGAAGACCATGTCGAACGCCATTGTGTCGCAGGAGACCTCGAGGATCGTCTTGTGCTGGTCCGACAGCCCGTCCCAGATCTGCTTGCTCATGGAGACCGCCACCATCGGCAGCGAGTGGAACCCCGGGTAGCTCGGATAGGGCGCGAACGAGTGCAGCCCCTGAGCCTGGTTGGTCGCGAAGACCGTGTAGTCGGCCGCGTCGATGACGCCCTTTTCAAGGCCCGTGTAGACTTCCGAGCCCGGCAGGTTGACCGGCGACGCCCCCGCCTTGCTGAAAATGTCGTAGACCATGCCTTCCGGCGCGCGGAGCTTCAGCCCCTTGAGATCGTCGACGGTGCGAATGGGCTTCTTGCTGGCCAGCGCTTCGAGCCCGGTGGCAGCCGCGCAGATCAGATGCACGCCATAGGGCTCAACAAGCTCGTTGTATAGCGCCTCGCCGCCGCCGAAGTTCATGTATTCCAGGAACTCGACCGGGTCGCCCCACGCGCCCACCAGGTTGCCAAGCATGCTGAAGGCCGGATCCTGACCGGAGAAGTAGCTGGGGTCGGTGAGGTGGCCCTGAAGAATTCCGGCTCCGACGGCTTCGAGGGTCTGGTTGTGGGGAACCACCGCGCCGGTCGGCAGGATTTCGATCTTGATCTCCCCGCCGCTCATCGTTTCCACGTTCTCGGCCCATTGCTTCTTGACCTCGAACTGAGGCTCGCCGGCGGTCTCCGACGTCTGCATGGTCCATTCATATTCGGCGGCGATCGCGTCCGAGGCGGCCGCTGCGAACACGGCGACACCGGCGACGCCGACGACAGTCATCCACGACTTTGGCTTCATTGTTTCCTCCTCTGCTTGGATGCGGGTTATGCTGTGGGCCTCGCGGCAGCGGCACTAAAGGCCGGCTTCTTAGTCTCCCACGACGGGTGCTTCCTCAACAACGTAGAAGAGGTAACTGTGATGGCCACAAGAGGTTCCAACGAACGCAAGCTCAGAAGCCAATTGTGGTTCGACGATCCCGCCGAGCCCGGGATGACCGCGCTCTATCTGGAGCGCTTCCTCAACTATGGGCTGACGCGGGCGGAGTTGCAGTCCGGACGGCCGATCATCGGCATCGCCCAGACCGGCAGCGATCTGGTGCCGTGCAACCGCCACCACCTGGATCTGGCGTCTCGCGTCAAGGACGGCATCCGCGAGGCGGGTGGCGTGCCCATAGAGTTTCCCGTCCACCCGCTGCAGGAAACCGGCAAGCGCCCCACCGCGGCGCTCGATCGCAACCTCGCCTTTCTCGGGCTCGTCGAGGTGCTCCACGGCTATCCGCTCGACGGCGTGGTGCTCACAACCGGCTGCGACAAAACCACGCCGGCGTGCCTTATGGCGGCGGCGGCTGTCAACATCCCGGCGATCGCGTTGTCCGGCGGCCCGATGCTGGACGGCCACTTCGAGGGTAAGCTGGTCGGCTCCGGCACCGTCGTCTGGCGCGCGCGTCAGTTGCTGGCTGCGGGAGAGATCGACTACGAGGGCTTCATGGACATGGTGGCGGCGTCGGCGCCCAGCGTGGGTCATTGCAACACCATGGGAACGGCGTCCTCGATGAACGCTTTGGCCGAGGCGCTCGGCATGTCGCTTCCCGGCTGCGCCGCCATCCCCGCGCCCTATCGCGAGCGCGGCCAGATGGCCTACGCCACCGGTCTTCGCATCGTCGACATGGTGCACGAGGACTTGACGCCGTCGAAGATCATGACTCGCGCGGCGTTCGAGAACGCCATCGTCGTCGCGTCGGCCATCGGCGCGTCCAGCAACTGCCCGATCCACCTGATCGCCATCGCCCGCCACATGGGCGTTGAGCTCAATCTTGAAGATTGGCAGCACCTCGGCCACGACGTGCCGCTGATCGTCAACATGCAGCCGGCCGGCCACCACCTCGGCGAAGGCTTCCATCGCGCCGGCGGGGTGCCGGCAGTGATTCACGCTCTGGTCGCTGCCCGGCGCATCCACACCGACGCGATCACGGTCAACGGCCGGACCATTGGTGACAACACCGCCGACGCCCGCTCGACGAACCCTGACGTCATTCGGCCGGTTTCAGAGCCCCTGATGGAAGAGGCCGGCTACGTTGTCCTCGGCGGCAACCTGTTCGACGCGGCGGTGATGAAAACGTCGGTGATCGGCCCGGACTTCCGCCGGCGCTACCTCGCCAAGCCCGGTGACGAAGACGCATTCGAAGGTCGAGCCGTCGTGTTCGAGGGGCCGGAGGACTACCACCGGCGCATCAACGATGGTGCGCTCGCCATCGACGAGACGTGCATTCTGTTCATCCGCAACTGCGGCCCGGTCGGCTATCCCGGCTCCGCCGAGGTCGTCAACATGCAGCCGCCCGACGCGCTGATCAAGCGCGGCATCACCGAGCTTCCGTGCGTCGGCGACGGCCGCCAGAGCGGAACATCGGCTAGCCCGTCGATCCTGAACGCGTCGCCGGAAGCGGCGGTCGGCGGTCCCCTCGCATACCTCCGAACCGGCGACCGGGTGCACATCGACCTGAATGCGCGGACGGTCAACGTGCTGATCGCCGACGACGAAATGCAGCGACGCCGCGGCACGACGCCGCTCCCCGAACTCAAACACCAGACGCCGTGGCAGGAGATCTATCGGGCATTTGTCGGGCCCCTCGCGACCGGCGGCTGCCTGGAGCCCGCCACCGCCTACATCGACATCATCGCGACCCGCGGCAATCCCCGGCACTCCCACTGACGGGCGCCGGCTGCTCTCACATGCGTCGGCGCCCGCTCTAACGGCGGACGTCGAGTGCCTCCAGGAACCGGCTGCACCAATCATGGACGGTGTTGCTGGTCAGTCGCTGGAACAGCCTGTCCTGCCTCCGTTGCCGTTCGTCCAGCGGCATCTCCAGCGCGGTCTTGATGGCGTCCGCGACGCCCGCCACGTCATAAGGATTGACGATCAGCGCCTCCTGCAGCTCGGCAGCGGCGCCGGAAAACTGCGAAAGGATGAGAACAGCAGGATCGTCACGGTTTTGGGCGGCCACAAATTCCTTGGCGACGATGTTCATGCCGTCCTTTAGGGGCGTCACCAGACCGACGCGACTGAGGCGATAAAGGACCGCCAGGCTCTCCTGATCGAGCGACTTGTTGATATAGCGAAGCGGCACCCAGTCGAGTTCGGTGAAGCGTCCGTTGATGTGTCCCGCGAGCGCCTCCAGCTCTTCGCGTTTGTCGACATATTCCGGGACGTCCTCGCGGGATGGTGCGGCGATCTGCAGGAAGGTGACGCGGCCGTGGTAGTCGGGCGAGTTTACCAGGAACGCTTCGAACGCGTTGAACCGGTGGTCCAGGCCCTTGCTGTAGTCCAGCCGGTCGACGCCGATGATGACGCTCTGGTCGTTGATCCAGTCTGCGAATTGTTCTGCGCCGCCGCGCTCGACAGCCGCCGCAGCCACGCCGGCAAACGCCGCCGTGTCGATGCCGATGGGAAAGGCGGCGACCCTGCAACGCCGGTCGCCGGCCTGCAGGCACCCGTCGTCTTGGCGCCCGCCGAGCTTGCGCACGACGAGATCCGAAAAGTTGTGGACATCGTCTTCGGTCTGGAATCCCAGCACGTCGTACGCCAGCAAGCCGTCGATGATCTCCCGCCAACACGGCAGCGCCAGGAACGTGTCGGCAGGCGGGAACGGCGTGTGCAGAAAAAAGCCCAGCGCGGACGTAACTCCGCTCTTTCGCAGCTCAGGACCGATGAGGGTCAGATGATAGTCCTGAACCCAGACGAGATCATCGCCGCGCAGCTCAGGCACCAGACACTCGCAAAGCAGGCTGTTGACCTGGCGATAGGTTGCGAAGTCGGCCCGCGAGTAACTGACAAGATCCAGGCGATTGTGCAGCAGCGGCCACAGGCTGCGGTTGGCGAACTCTTCGTAGTACCCGCTGTGCTGAGCCTCGCTCAGATCGACGGTGACGGTGCGGTAGCCGCCGTCGCCATCGTAAACCTTCCTGGTATCCTCCATGGCTTGGTCGTCGCCACAGATGTCGCCACTCCACCCGAACCACAGGCCTTGTTTGGATTCCAACGCTGCCTTGAGCGCGACAGCCATGCCTCCGGCTGCCGGTTGGTTGGCCGGTGTCGCAACACGATTGGAAACGATGACCAGGCGCGGCATGGTGTTCTCCGGATTGTGTTGCGCCTGCACGTCACGGCGCGGAAAACATGCCTCTAGTCAACCCGCCGCGGCATATCGTGTTCCATTCCGCCTGGCGCGCGACGATACTTCAGTGAAGGAGTGTCCGTACGACCACGAATTTGCGAGACCTCAGACGACCGGCATCCAACACTCCCAGTTCTTGTTCAATCCCAGGACCCGGATTTCATCGCCGCATCTCCTCGTTCGTCAGGCTTCGCCACCTTCCACAGCCGCTTGCGGCTCAGCAGACGTCAAGGCATCGTCGATCTCCCGTGCTCGGGCGGCGGCCGGCCGGTCGCGCAGCCGCTCCCAATAGCGCTCGAACGCCGGTCGCCCCTCGATCGTGCCAAACTCCATCCCCCAGCCGATGTGGGCGCCGAGATAGAGGTCGGCGGCGCTGAAGCGCTCGCCCGCGACGTAGTCTCGCTCCGACAACACCGACTCCAGGGTGGAGATGACCCGCGCGAGAGAGCCGTAACCGGCCATTCCTTTGCTGCGGTCGTCGTCCGGCAGCTCGAAGCCGAAAGCCTGGTTCGTTACGGCCGCCTCCAGCGGACCGGCGGCAAAGAACAGCCAGCGATAGTAGGGCCCGCGCCGACGATCGCCGGGGGGCGGCGCCAGTTCTGCCTCCGGGAAGGCGTCCGCCAGGTAGGCGCAGATGGCGGCGCACTCGGTGATGACCGTGTCCCCGTGGACGAGCGTCGGCACCTTGCCCATCGGGTTGAGGGCGAGGTATTCCGGCGCCTTCATCGTCGTTCCGTACTCGAGCAGCTCCGTGCGGTATGAACGCCCGACCTCCTCCAGCATCCAACGGACGATGCGGCCCCGCGACATCGGGTTGGTGTAGAAAACGAGTTCGTCACTCATGATACGAAGGCTCCCTACAAATCGACCAGAACGTCGAAACCGCCCCAGAACATCCGCTTGGCGTCGAACGGCATGGTGCGGGGGTCCATGCTGTCCTTGATGCGCGGATCGTCCATGACCTGCGCATTGACTAGATCGCGGTGCTCGCGCGACTCGAACACGATCCAGGAAAACACCACCGTCTCGTCCGCCTTCAGCTTGACCGCCTGCGGAAACGACGTCACCTCACCGGCCTTCACGTCGTCGGCAACGCACTCGACAAACGCCAAAGCGCCATATTCGCGCCAGACCCTGCCAGCCGCCTCCGCCAACTTGCGATAGGCCTCGACGCTGTCCTTGGGAACCGGAACCACGAACCCATCGACATACTTGCCCATGCCTTCACTCCTATCACTACCGCTCCATCGGCGCGTGTTTCAATTCCGCTGAAGGTCATCCCTTGAAATCGGTTGATGTCTCCTGCTTCCGCCGCTCGAAGCTCAAAATGCTTCTTGATTGGCTCGCGTTCGTGACAATCTCGGCCAAGTCGTAATCGGACCCCCGGAACTCGATCAAGCAGAAGCCATGGCCGAACGGGTCCCGCATCGGAGCGAATCGGCCCCAGTTGCGCTCGCGAGCCGGTCCCGACGCCCTCGCACCTGCGGCGAGGGCGCGCTCCGCCGCGGCTTCAAGGTCGTCGACAACGATGTCCAGATGGACAGGTGTCCAGTGATCCTCGTATGTGCGATAGTGCAGGGCCGCTGCTACGGCGCCAGTTCGACCGCGGGAACATGCTACTGATCGCGCCTGGCGAGCGCGGGAATTTTTGCATGGCCGGACAGGGGTCGCCCTCAACGATGGAACCTGCACGACAAGCGCGATAGAACGGCCGGTACGCTGCCCTGCCCCGGTTGTGCAGCTTCGTTGAAAACAAACGGTGGAGCGGCGCATGGCGCAGAGCGACAATGGCCCCACTGGGAATGGAGCCACGAGAAATCTTCACGAAATGTCGCAGAGCGACATCGATATCGCTCGTGCCGCCGCTATGCGTCGGATCTGGGATCTTGCGCAGGACCGCCTCGGTATTCCGACGGACGCCATCGAGCCGTTCGGTCACTACAAGTCCAAGATCTCGCTCGAGTTCATCAAGTCCCTTCATGACCGGCCGGACGGGCGCCTGATCCTGATCACGGCGGTGACGCCGACGCCGGCCGGCGAGGGCAAGACCACCACCACCGTCGGCCTCGGCGACGCCCTCAATCGCATCGGCAAGAACGCCATGATCTGCCTCCGCGAGCCGTCGCTCGGGCCCTGCTTCGGCATGAAGGGCGGCGCCGCCGGCGGCGGGTTGGCGCAGGTTGTGCCGATGTGTGACATCAACCTGCACTTCACCGGCGATTTCCATGCCATCGGCGCCGCCAACAACCTGCTCGCGGCGATGATCGACAACCACATCTATTGGGGCAACAGCCTTAAGATCGACGAGCGGCGCATAACGTGGCGGCGCGTCGTCGATATGAACGACCGGGCTCTCCGGGAAGTGGTCTGCAGCCTCGGTGGCGTCAGCAACGGCTTTCCGCGTTCGGACGGCTTCGACATCACCGTCGCCTCGGAAGTGATGGCGATCTTCTGCCTCGCGGAGGATCTCGACGACTTGCAGCGCCGTCTCGGCAACATCATCATCGGCCAGACGTTCGACCGTCATCCGGTTCGCGCCCGCGATCTGGAGGCGCACGGGGCGATGACGGCGCTGCTCAAAGACGCCCTCATGCCGAATTTGGTACAGACGCTGGAGAACAATCCAGCGTTCGTCCACGGCGGCCCCTTCGGCAACATCGCCCACGGCTGCAACTCGGTGCTGGCCACCAAGGCGGCGCTCAAGTTGTCCGACTACGTGGTGACCGAGGCGGGCTTCGGCGCTGATCTGGGCGCCGAGAAGTTTCTCGACATCAAGTGCCGCAAGTCGGGCCTGAAGCCGGACATCGCGGTGGTGGTGGCGACCGTCCGGGCGCTCAAGATGCACGGCGGCGTGGCGCGGGACTCTCTCGCCAAGGAGAACATGGCGGCTCTGGTCAAGGGCTCCGAGAACCTCAACCGCCATGTCGAGAACATGCGCAGCTTCGGTCTTCCCGTCATCGTCGCCATCAACCGCTTCACGTCCGACACCCCCGGCGAACTGGATCTCCTTCGCCAAGTGTGCGCCGAGCTGGACGTCGAAGCCATCGTCTCCGATCATTGGGCGCTGGGCAGTGCGGGCGCCGAGGATCTGGCACGCGCCGTCGTGCGCGTCATCGATGACCAGCCCGGCGACCTCCGCCTGCTTTACGACGACTCCATGTCGTTGTGGGACAAGACGCGGACCGTCGCCCAGCGCATCTACGGCGCGCAAGGCATCATCGCCGACAAAAAGATCCGCAGTCAGTTCGCCGAGCTGCAGGCTGCCGGCTTCGGGCATTATCCGGTGTGCATCGCCAAGACCCAGTACAGCTTCTCCACCGACCCCAACCTGCATGGCGCCCCCAGCAACCATGTCGTGCCGGTGCGCGAACTGCGGCTCGCCGGCGGCGCCGAGTTCCTGGTAGTCATCTGCGGCGACATCATGACCATGCCCGGGTTGCCCCGCATTCCTTCGGCCAACACCATCGGCGTCGATGCCGACGGCGAGATCTTCGGTCTGTTCTGACCGACCGATCATCGCCATCGTGCCAGAGGGGACAGTGGATCAAACATTTCGTGTGTGATCATGGCAAATCGTCCGCATTTCCTTGCGGCTATGAACCATAACGGCGGTAGAGGCCGACCAAGCGGCCTTGCACCTTGACCTGGTCAGGGCCGCAGATGCGCGTTTCGAACGCCGAGTTGGCGGGTTCGAGAGCGACGGATTTGCCGCGGCGGCGGAAGCGCTTGAGGGTGACCTCCCACTCCTCCAACTTCTCGTTATGGACCTGCGCGACGACGATCTCGCCATTGTCGGCGGTGTCGGCCTGTTGGATGATGGCGATGTCGCCATCGAGAATTCCAGCCTCGATCATCGAGTCGCCATCGATTTCAAGGGCATAGTGGTCGCCCTTGCCGATGATGCTGGAGGGAATGTCGATAAGGCGCGACTGATCCCGGAGTGCCTCGATGGGAGTGCCGGCGGCAATGCGACCGTAGAGCGGCAACTGCACGGCGTGCGAGGCGGGTGCCGCGTGCGACCCCGGCAGGCGGAAGTCGGCCTTGATGACGTTGGGCGCGAACGCCTCCGACGGACGGCGCGGGCGCCCAGACGCCGAAGCCGCATTCTCCGGCAGGCGGATGACCTCGAGGGCGCGGGCCCGATGCGGCAGCCGCCGGATGAAGCCCCGCTCCTCCAACGCCGTGATCAGGCGATGGATGCCCGACTTGGACCGCAGCCCCAAAGCCTCCTTCATTTCGTCGAAAGACGGAGAAATACCGTTCTCCTTGAGTTGTCGATCGACGAGAACCAGCAGTTCATATTGCTTCCTGGTCAGCATGAGCGTTTTCCCCGCAACACCACCCGATTCGTGTTCGCCGGCCGATCCTGAGTCCGCCGGTCACAACCTGAAGACTCCGCCCGTCGATGCGCGACACCATGAGCGGAGCCGCACGGAACAAAAGCAAAACTTCACGACGAGTTCTATTTTGGTTCCGGCGCGGCGTCAAGTCCCATTTGGGGCTTGTTTGCGGCGAAGCCGAGAATTATGGGTGAGGACGACCGGTCAGCCGCGGATAACGCCGTCACCAAGCATGATGATGTCGGCCCGGTCACCGGCGCGCGCCGGCTGCGCATGGGGAGCGCGGACTATCAGGCAGTCGGCTTCGGTGAGCAACGCCAGCATGGCGCTGTCTTGGCGCTCGAACGGCATCGCGATCCGCTCGCCCCCGTCGCCGTGGGCAAGGCGAGCGCGGAGATAGTCCTGCCGTTCGTCGTTGGCGGCGAGATCGCGCCCGAGAACTGCCGACTGAAGCGCCGACGCGGCGCCGCGTCGGTCCGACACCCCGAGCATGGCGTCCATTGCCGGTTTGAGGACCACGACAGAGGTCACCCCGACCGAAACCGGATTGCCGGGCAGGCCGAGCACGGGCACATTGCCCAGCCGGCCGAACATCAGAGGTTTGCCCGGCCGCATGGCGACCTTGTAGAAGCGGAGGTCCATGCCCCGCCGACGCAACACCGCGCCGACCAAGTCATGGTCGCCGACCGATGCGCCGCCGATGGTGACCAGCAAATCGACGCCCCGGCAGGCGTCGAGGTGAGATTCGAGCGACGCTTCGTCATCGCCGGCGATGCCCAGATTGACCGGGTCACCGCCCCATGCCGCCACGGTGGCAGAAAGGGCGATGCTGTTGGAGCTGACGATCTGGTCGGGCCCCAGGGGATCGCCCGGCATGATCACTTCATTGCCGGTGGCGAGGATGGCGACGCGCGGCATTCTTCGCACCTTCAGCCACGGCACGTTCATGGCGGCGGCAAGCCCGAGATCCCGGGCTGTTAGCCGCCGGCCCGCCCGCATCAGCGCTTGGCCTGCCCGAAAATCCAGACCCGCAGGGCGGATCCAGCGGCCGGGCGCCGCCGGCTCGAGGATCGTCACAGCATCGCCGGTGCGCTCGCACACCTCCTGGATGACGACGCCGTCGGCCCCGTCGGGCAGCACTGCTCCCGTCGAGATCCGCACCGCCTCCCCGGCACCCAGTCTGCCCGGGAACGACCGCCCGGCCGCCGATTCGCCGACGATGCGGAGCGTTGCCGGGGCCGATGCCGCGTCGCCGGTACGGAGGGCGTAGCCGTCCATGGAGGAGACGGCGGCGGGCGGCTGGCTGACCCGCGACACCACATCCTCGGCCAGAACCCGCCCAAGGCAGCGTTCGATGCCGACCACCTCAGCCGGTAGCGGCTCGATCCCGGCGGTGACCATGGCGACGGCGTCGGCGACCGAAATCATCCTCAATCCTCTGCTGCGTTCACTCCGCCTGGAAAGTTCCGGATGCTCCGCCGCTTTTGTGCACCACGCGGAGGTCGCTGATGCGCATGCCGCGGTCGAGGGCCTTGCACATGTCGTAGACGGTGAGCGCCGCCACCGACGCCGCGGTCAGCGCCTCCATCTCGACCCCGGTGCGGCCGGTCAGCTTACAGGTCGCGGTGATGTCGACCGCCGCGCGCGCCGCATCGCATGCCAAATCGACCGTCACGCTGGCCAGCGCCAGAGGGTGGCAGAGCGGAATCAACTCCGGCGTGCGCTTGGCAGCCATGATCCCGGCGATCTGAGCGACGGCGAGGACGTCGCCTTTGCGCGCCCGCCCGGACACGATCACCTCCAGCGTCGTCGGCTGCATCAGCACGGACACCACGGCGGTCGCGCTACGTTCCGTCACGTCCTTGGCGGAGACGTCCACCATGACCGCGTTGCCTTGAGGGTCAATGTGGGTGAGTCCCGCCATGATGCAACTGCCGCGCCTCAGGGTGCTGGATTGCGTTGAAGTGCCGGGTGCGAGCCTATCAGCGACCGAACCCGGCGGCAACCCGACCCCGGTGTCGCTGCATCCGGTTTCATTCGACGGCAGTGAGCACTTCGCGGGCCCAGGCGGCGGCGCCGGTGACCGAGGCATCGCCGGCCAGACGCGCTGTGACCACCGTAAAGCTATGTTCGAACGACGGCATGACTCTTTGTCGTGTGCTCGCCTCGACCTCGCTTTTCCACAACTCCGGCATGTCCTCTACCATGCCGCCGCCGAGCAGTACCACATCCGGTACCAGAAGGTTCACCACCCCCGCCATCGTCCGACCGACGGCGCGCGCCGCGTCCCGCACGATGGATTCCACGACGCTGTCGCCTGCGGCGATGGCGTCGGCGAGGGCGCGGCTGCGGATTCGGCTAAGGTCGGTGCCGGTCTGGCGCAGAAGATTGGGAGCATCGCCGCGATAGGCCGCCGCCGCCGCCGCCGCCCACCGCGAGCCGCCCGGCGACGGCTTCCAGGCAGCCGCGCCGGCCGCAGCCGCAAAGCGGCCCCTCCGGCACGGCCGGCATATGGCCGATCTCCATGCAGGAGCCCGTGGCGCCGCGCAGAATCGCCCCGTTGTAGACGCATCCCCCGCCGATGCCGGTGCCCGGAAAGACGCCGACGACGCACCGCGCGCCTTGAGCCGCTCCGGATCGATACTCCCCGTAAACGCCGGCGTCGACGTCATTGAGCACGACGACGTCGCACCGGAAAGTGGCTTCCAGAAACGACTTGAGCCTCACATCGCGCCAGCCGAAGTTGGGCAGTTCAAGAATGACACCGCGGTCGAGGTCGAGCGGACCAGGGCAGCCGATGCCGATGCCGGCCAACGCCTCCGCCGCAACCCCGGCTTCGTTCAAGGCCTCCTGGACAACCTCGACGATCCGCCGCAGCACCATCTCCGCGCCCTCGTGCGGCTTGGTCTTCTTGCGCTTTCGCGCCACCGGCTTGAGGTCGTCGTCGAACACCACGGCCAGCATCTTGGTGCCGCCGAGGTCGAATCCGAGCCAGTAGCGATTGGAAGTCGTCGTCATCGCCGGTGTCCCCGCCTGCACGTGTGGCGCTGCTCCGGGTCGGTTCGCGGGCGGGCCAACGTTGGTCTATCAACGGCGCCCGCAACGCCGGGTGCGATAGCACGCCGGCCCTCAGGCGACAACCGAAACGCTGCCACGGCTGCGGCGCGCGCCGATAACCATACAAAATCCATGCACATTCTCTGTTTGACCGCCGCGCAAAGCTGCCTATGGTGTGGTCCCGACGAGAATATCAACTGAAACCGGCCTGCCCATGTCAACCCGGACGCTGCGTGTCATTCTGACCAACCCGCGCGGCTTCTGTGCCGGGGTGGAACGGGCGATCGAGATCGTCGAGCGCGCGCTACAGCTCTACGGCCCGCCGGTCTACGTGCGCCACGAGATCGTCCACAACCGCCACGTCGTCGATTCTTTGCGCGCCAAGGGCGCGGTGTTCGTCGAAGAGTTGGAGGAAGTGCCAGACGGCGCCGTGACCGTGTTCAGCGCCCACGGCGTCTCGGAGGCGGTGGAGACGGAGGCGCGCCAGCGGGCGCTGCCGGTCATCGACGCAACCTGCCCGCTGGTCTCCAAGGTGCACAAGGAAGGGCGCAACCAGTCCCAGCGCGGGCGGGAGGTCATCCTGATTGGGCACGCCGGCCATCCGGAGGTGGAAGGCACGCGCGGGCGGATTCCCCGCGGTGTGCACATCGTGTCCACCCGGGAGGACGTTGGGGCGCTGACCATACCGGTTGAGGCGCCGGTCGCCTACGTCACGCAGACGACGCTCAGCGTCGACGATACGCGGGACATCATCAAGGCGCTGAAGGAGCGTTTTCCGCACATCGCCGGTCCGGACGTCCGCGACATCTGCTATGCAACGCAGAATCGGCAGCAGGCGGTGCGCGAAGTGGCGGCGCGGGTCGACCTGCTCCTGGTCGTCGGCGCCAAGAACAGCTCCAACTCGAACCGCCTCCGTGAGATCGGGGTGCAGATGGGAATTCCCAGCTATCTCATCGACGACGCTTCGATGATCGAGCCGGACTGGTTGGAGGGAATCGAGACGATCGGCATTACAGCCGGCGCCTCCGCCCCGGAACGCCTCGTACAGGACCTCATCGTGGCGCTTGGCGCGTACGGAGACGTGCAGGTGGAGGAACTGGACGGCGTCATCGAGAGCATGCAATTCAAGTTGCCGCGCGAGCTTGATCGCGCTGCCGTCAGTGCCGTCCGCACCTAGAGCATCGCGTCTTGGGCATCCCGTTCATCCAGATGGCGCGGGTCGGCGCCTACGTCGTCCGCAAGCGGCTCGCCGGCGAGACGCACTACCCGCTGGTGCTCATGCTCGAGCCGCTGTTCCGCTGCAATCTCGCCTGTCCCGGGTGCGGCAAGATCGACTACGAGGACTCCATCCTCAACCGCCGCCTGTCGGTGGATGAATGCCTGCAGGCGGTCGACGAATGCGGCGCCCCGGTGGTCTCCATCCCCGGCGGCGAGCCCCTCCTCCACAAGGAGATCCAGGCCATCGTCGCCGGGATCGTCGCCCGCAAGAAGTTCGTCTACCTCTGCACCAACGCGTTGCTCCTGGAAAAGAAGCTGCACCTGTTCACGCCGACGCCGTATCTCACCTTCTCTGTGCATCTGGACGGACTGGAAGCCGAGCACGACAAGGCAGTGAACCAGCCCGGCACCTTCAAGCGCGCCGTTGCCGCCATCCGCGCCGCCCGCGCGAAAGGCTTCCGCGTCAACGTCAACTGTACCCTGTTCGACACCATGACCGCCGAGGAGGTCGCCGCGTTCTTCGACTTCTGCACCAACTCCCTGGACGTGGAAGGAATCACGGTGTCCCCCGGCTATGCCTACGAGCGGGCGCCCGACCAGGCACACTTCCTCAACCGCACCCGCACCAAACAGCTGTTCCGCGACGTCTTCAAGCGCCGGAACGGGACCCGATGGCAGTTCAGCCAGTCCATCCTGTTTCTCGATTTTCTGGCCGGCAACCAGTCCTACCGCTGCACGCCTTGGGGCAATCCCACCCGCAACGTGTTCGGCTGGCAGCGGCCCTGCTACCTGCTCGGCGAGGGCTATGCCGGCAGCTTCAGGGAGTTGATCGAGGACACCGACTGGGACCGCTACGGCACCGGCAATTATGAGAAATGCGCCGACTGCATGGTGCATTGCGGGTACGAGCCGACCGCCGTCAACGACACCATCTCCCACCCGCTCAAGGCGCTCAGGGTCGCACTGCTGGGTCCGCGCACAGACGGGCCGATGGCGCCGGACATCGACCTGGAGGGTCAGCGCCCGGCCGATTTCGTGTTCGAGGGGTTGGTCAAGCGGCTATCGAGTGAAGTGGAAGAGCGGCCCCGCATCCGCGGCGACGCGGCGTAGCGCGCTCAACCCTCGTCGGAAATCCAGACCCACCCGGATCAGTTGGGCAATCTCCCACGGCCGCCGGGACAACTGCTTCGCCACCACCGCCAGATCTGTCGTCCCATCTCTTCTGATCGTGATTGGCAGCCATGCCGGTAGTGCGCGGTCCAGCGGATCGGCGATGGCCCGCACGATCAGGACCGGCACGCCGGCGCCGGTCGCCACCTGGACGATGGCGTAACTCTCCATATCGACGGCAACAGATCCGGTCCGCGCCGCAAGCATCCGCTTGCATGCGCTGTCGGTGACCGCGTCGACTACGGTGACGATCGTGCCGCCGCGTGCGCCGATCCGGGCGCTGATTCGGCAACCGAGGCGCTGCCGCCAGTGCTCGTCGACCTCCAGGCGACGCCCGTCCGGCGTAACCACGCCATCGGCGACGACCACCGCCCCAGGCGCCAGATCCGACGCCAGTCCGCCGGCCACCCCGAAGCCGACAAGAGCCTTGCAGCCTTCACCGATCAGCCTGCGAGCCGCCTCCCCGGCGCGCTCCGCGTCCGCGCCGGCGCAGGCCACGAGGAGGTTCGATTTGCCATCATGTCGCCCGAGGACGCAGGCCGACTCGGCAGCGAGTCCGGTGATGACGCCGACGCGCGTCAAATCCCGTACATGGTGGTCTTGGCGTTGGCGAGACGGAGGTTGCGGTACCGCGCTAACGCCCACAACGGGAAATAGGCGCTGTAACCATGATAGCGGAGGTAGAACACCTTGGGAAAGCCGACCGCGTTGTAGTACCGCTCGGCCCACGCGCCGCCTTCGCGCGGCGCCGACAACAGGTAGGCGACACCACGGTGCACCGCATCGGAATCGATCTCGCCGGCGGCCATCAGCCCGAGCAGCGCCCATGCGGTCTGGGTCGGCGTGCTCACATTGGCGGGATCGTTCCGGCGCTCCGCCCAGTAGCTGGAGCAGTCCTCGCCCCAGCCGCCGTCATCGCGCTGGCGCACATTCAACCACTCGACGGCAGCGCGCACATGGGGCGCCTCCAGGTCCTCACCGACGGCATTGAGGGCCGATAGTACAGACCAGGTGCCATAGACATAGTTCGTGCCCCAACGGCCGAACCACGATCCGTCGTCCTCCTGCTGATCGATGAGCCACCGCACCGCCCGCGCGACCGCCGGATGGTCCCGCTCGTAGCCAAGCTGGGCGAGCATGCCGAGGCAGCGCGCCGTCACGTCCGCGGTCGGCGGATCGAGCAGGGCGCCGTGGTCGGCGAACGGGATGTTGTTCAGGTAATAGTGCTCGTTGTCGGCGTCGAACGCGCCCCAGCCACCATTCCGGCTCTGCATCCCCAGCACCCATTCCGCGCCCCGCTCAACAGCCTCGCGCGAGTCCTCGTGGCGGGCACGGTGCAGCGCCATGACGACAACGGCCGTGTCGTCCACATCCGGATAGTGGGCGTTTCCATATTGGAAGGCCCAGCCACCCGGGCGCGCGTCAGGTCGGCTCGCTGTCCAATCGCCGTCCAGGTCCAAGACCTGGCGGTCTCGGAGCCATGCCGCCGCTGTGGCGATCTCCGGATCGTCCTCGCCGCACCCGACTTCCAGAAGCGCATGGAGGGCGAGGCTGGTGTCCCAAACGGGAGACAGGCACGGCTGGCAGTATCCTTCGTCATCGCGGAACACCAGGAGCTTGTCGATGGCGCGTCGCGCCGTCACGAACTCGGGGTGGTCGTGCGGGTAGCCCTGCGCATCAAGGGCCATGACAGCGTTGGCCATCGCCGGGAAAATCGCCCCCAGCCCATCTTCGCCGTTAAGGCGCTCCTTCACGAACGCCATGGCGCGGTCGATGGCCTTCTGCTCGAGTGCCTTGGGGAACAACAACGGCTCCAGCTTGCGCGCCAGGCCGTCGAGCATCAGCATGCCGCTGCCGACCCAATGGCCGGTGGGATTGGTAAGGTAGTCGACATGCTCCTCCGGCGGCACCACGAACAGTTCGCGGATGTCGACGCCGCGCGGGTTGCGGGCCCGCGGCTTGAGGGCGGCGAGCACGAACAGTGGCACCATCACGGTGCGCGACCAGTAGGACACCTTGTCCAGGTGAAACGGAGCCCAGCGCGGCAACAGCATAGCCTCCGGCCGGATGATCGGCGTCGCCCGCCACGGCACCTGGCCGAACAACGCGAGGGCGATCCGCGTAAACACGTTGGCCCGGGCGGCGCCGCCGCGGGCCAGCACCGCGTCCCGCGCCCGCTTCATGTGGGGCGCCTCGGGATCGTCGCCGACCAGCTTCAAGGCGAAGTACGCCTTGACCGTGGCGCTGATGTCGATGTCCCCGCCGTGGAACAGCGGCCAGCCGCCGTGTGACCCCTGGCGCCTGCGCAGGTAGGTGGCCAGCCTGCCTTCGGTGTCGTCGTCGATGTCGCCGAGGTAGTGGTTAAGGAGAATGTATTCGGAGGGAATGGTGGCGTCGGCTTCCAACTCGAACACCCAGTGCCCATCGTCGGCCTGCCGTTCCGTGAGCCACAGCGCCGCCTGTCCGATAACGCGCTCCACGGCCTGCTCAAGCGCCCCGCCCAGACCGGCCTCGCTCACCATCGCCCGTTCAGCGATCCTCATCTCCACGTCCCCGTCGTCACGAGCGCCGCGCGCAGCGCTTATCAGCGTCGCGGTTTATCTCTTCGGATACCCCAATCGCGCTTGTTGCGTCGGAAGGGCTCGTTCTGTCAAGCATTTGCCGCGCATGGCTGACCGCTTGTGCCGCAGTGTTGCCGGAGCGGATGCTGCCTTCGATGGTCGCCGGCAGGGCGGTCGCCGTCCAATCACCGGCCAGGAACAGGTTTCTCCAGCGGGTCGTGGGCCCCGGGCGGCGAGCGAGGTTGGACGGCGTTTGCGCGAACGTGGCGCGCTTTTCCTTGATTATGCGATGGGCGGGGAGCGGCGCGTCCGGTCCGGCAGCACCCGTCAGGATCCGCGACACCTCGGCCCAGGTCCGGCGCGCGATGTCGACGTTCGGGCGCTCGGCCAAAGCATCTGCGGCGCTGACGGTCACGGACGCCATGCCGTCGCGGACGAAGATCCAGTGGCAGAGGCCGTTGATGACGCCGATTACCGGCGACGCCCGCTGGCCCTGGGCGACGCGGAAATGCACGTTGACGATGGCTCGGCTGCCGAGCGGCGTCACAATGCCCGGCACGAGGTCCGCCGCCTGGGCGGGCGGCACCGCGACGACGACTGATTCGCTGCCGCTCAACCTGATCGCTTCGCCATCCGCGAACGAGAGCCCGACCGCACGCCCATCCTGGTATCCGATCTCGCGGACCCGCTTGCGGAGTCGAACGCAGTTGTCGCGGTCCGCCAGGTAGCGCAGCGCCGGATCGACGAACGCCGCGGCCAGGCAATCGCGGGCAATGCGGGGCCGGCAGTGGGGCTCGCCGCGGAAGAAAGTTTCGCGAACAACTGCCCACAGCAGAAGCGCCGCCCCGTCTTCTGGCGACGTGTTCAGCGCCGCCAAGGTCAGCGGTTCCCAAAACCGCCTGAACAGCGCGCCGTCGTCGCCGACGCAGTCCCTCACCGTCTCCGTGTCCGAGGCGCGCGCCAGACGCAGGGCGGAGAGGTACTCTCGTGGGCGCGTCCCCGGGATCCGCCGAAGCGGGCTGAAAATCCACCACGGAATGCGCCCCGCGTTCGGGGCCACGGTCCAGCGCTCTCCGGTCGCCAGATCAACGAACGGGAACGCCGCCCGCGCCGGTCCCGTCAGCGCACCGCCTGCGCCGATCGTGTGCAGATACGCAGACGCCGCGCTGTTGCCGCTGAGCAATAGGTGGTTGCCATTGTCGATGCGGCAACCGAGGCCGGCTTCGTAGAACGAGCGGCAGCGGCCGCCGGCGTAGCCTGCGGCTTCGTGCACGATGACCGGCACACCGGCGCCGGCGAGCGACACGGCGGCCGCCAGGCCGGCTAGCCCCGCGCCGATCACGTGCACGCACCCGGCGCCCGGCTCCATACTCTAAATCAGTCCGTAGCGGACCGCGATCCACAGCTTTTCCGGCCTGGACAGGGTGACGCGCCTGGTGCTGCCGGATGCGCTTCCGGGCCAGCGTCCAGCCATCAACCGGTCGAGGGTGCGCCGATAGACCTCCATCATCACCCGCGCCGGGCGCATGGCCCGCGTCTCGCAGTCCGCGAGCAGTGCCTTCGCCTCGGCGAACCGCTCAACTGCCAAGCCCGCCAGCCGGTCGCACACCCGCACCGCTCCCGGATGAGCGAGCACCGCGGCAAGATCGTCGCCAACATCGATCCCCTCGGCACACAGCCTGTCCGCCGGCAGGTAGAGGCGGTTGCGCCGCGCGTCCTCGTCCAGATCGCGGAGGATGTTGGTGAGCTGAAGCGCGGAGCCCAGCGCCGCTGCCAGCCGCCGACCCGTCTCCCGATCGGCTCCGAACACCGCCGTCGAGAGCCGGCCGACGGCGCAGGCGACCCGTTCGCAGTAAAGCGCCAGCTCCGCGTCGTCCCGGATGCGCACCCGCGGCGCCGCATCCATCTCCATGCCGTCGATGACGGCGAGGAAGTCGTTCTCCTGAAGATCATAGGTGCTTACGGGTTCGACCAGCGCTCGCGCCAACGGGGTGCGCGGCGTTCCTCTGAACACGCCGTCGATCTCCATCCGCCACGCCTGCAGGCGCGCCCGTTTGATTGCGACCGGCGCCGGTTCGTCTGCGATATCGTCGACGTCGCGACAGAACGCGTAGACCGCGAACATGGCGCGCCGCTTCTCGATCGGGAGCAGCCGGATCGCCCAATAGAACGATGTGCCGGAACTCCGAACGACGGTCTCGACGACCGCCCAATCGTCGGCATTGCGCGCCGCAGCGTCTCGATACCCGCTAGCCTCTTCGGCGTCCTCGCCGGACGTCGTGATCATCCGCGCGCCCGCATTTTATAGGCGCCATAGGTTCGGCCTTTCCAGGCGCCGCCGCGGCCGAGCCAATGACGCCGCGCCGAGTCCACCGTCATCATCGTGAACAGCGCTGCCGCAACCGGCAGCAGCATCCCCCGCCACGCCGGCAGTCCATAGAGCGTCAGTGTCGGGCGCAGCATCCAGGTCATCGTCGCCCACGCCGCAGCGCCGGCGGCAAGGGCCGGGACGTCGGCGACCAGCAGTCCGTACGCAACGGCCATGGGAGGAACGACGTAGAGAACGATCATGCCGACGACAGTCCCCGTCAGCGCCGCGAAGGAATGGCCGAGTTGAGTATAGGCGGTGCGCGCCACCATCGCCCAGATCTCGCCAAGCCGACGATACGCGCGCACGCTTCGCGTCCCGCTGGTGAGCCCCAGCCAGATGGCGCCGTTCCCCTTGAGCCGTTCGGCGAGCGCGCAGTCGTCGATCAGCCGGTCGCGGATGGGCGCAATTCCCCCGGCCGCGGCGAGCGCGGAGGCCCGCACCAGCATGCACCCACCGGCAGCAGCGGCGGTGCGCCGCGCCCGATCGTTGACCCAGCCGAACGGATAGAGCTTCTGAAAAAAGAACACGAACGCCGGGATCAGCACCCGCTCCCAGGCATTGCCGCAGTGGAGGCGCACCATGAGCGAGACGAGATCCAGACGATGCGCTCCGGCCACTGCCACAAGGCGCCCCAGGCTTTGCGGGTGGTGGTCGATGTCCGCGTCGGTGATCAGCAGATAGCGGAGATCCGGCCGTTCCCGCGTCGCCCACGCGACCCCCTGTTCCACCGCCCACAACTTCCCGGTCCAGCCCGGCGGCAGGGCCATTGCGGAGAGTACGATGACGCGGCCGCAGTCGCCGGTCTGCCGCGCCGCCTCGGCGGTCCCATCGACGCTGTGATCATCGACGACCACGACCGTGAACCGGCCCGCGTAGTCCTGGCGCAACAGCGACGACACGGCCCGCTCGATGGTCGCGGCCTCGTCGCGCGCCGGAATGATCGCGACCACCTCCGGCGGATCGCCGGACACCGCCGGATCTGGGATCTGCAACGTCTCCAGCCTCTGCTCGCCCTTCCAGAAACCGCCGCGTTCGACGAGGAGATACACCCAGCCGCAGAGGGACAGAAGCGCCGAGCCGGCGATCGCCAGACTGAGCATCCCATGATCGGTCATGTCAGCCGAACAGCGCCGCGGTGGCGCCGCGGGTGCAACACACCGCGTACTCCGCCGGGCCCAGCCGGATGCGGCCGGCGAGCGGGTCGCCGCGCCGCAGCCGCGCGACCAAGGCATGGGCGATATCCAGGATGACCGCCGATTCCATGGCAAGCCTCCGGCTGGTGAGCACCGCCGGCAACGTCCGCGCTTCCTTCAGCAAGGCGTCCACACCATCCAGGCAACGGTCGAGGACAACACGCAACGACGGTGACGTCCGGTCCGTATCCAGGTCCGCCACCGCGGCGCCTGCCGCCTTCATCCAGTCCTCGGGCAAATACACCCGGTCGAGCGCCCTGTAGTCCTCCTGGCAGTCCTGGAGATGGTTGATGACTTGGAGGGCGTTGCAGAGCGCGTCGGCCGGACCGTAATCGCCGGCGTCGCTGCCGTGAAGGTCAAGCAGAAAGCGCCCGACCGGCGCAGCCGAGCGTTGGCAATAATCCATGAGGTCGTCCCAATCCCGATAGCGCAGCTTCACGGCGTCCTGCGTGAAGGCGCTCAGGAGGTCAAGGCAGTGGCGCGGCGCGATTCCCGTCTCGACCAGCGTGCGGTGCATCGCGTGAGCCTTGGCCAGATCCACGCCGCCGCTTCGTCCGTCCTCGAGGGCCGTCTTGAATATGTCCAGGCGCCGGACCTTCTCGTCTGCAGCCAGATGCGGGTCATCTGCAATGTCATCGATGGCGCGCGCGAATGCATAGAACACCGCAACGTGGGGACGAAGGTGCGATGGCAGCAACCACGAACCGACGGGAAAGTTCTCATAGCCGGCATCTTTGCCGGAGGGCGTCTCGACCGTCATTCCGTCTGCCCGAATTTTCTTAAAGCCCACCGGCGCGCTTCAGGCGCCCACCGGCCCCTGCCGGCCGGTTCTAGACGGGCGTCGCGCCGCTGTCAAAAGCGCTGACTGCTGGAGCCGGGCCGACTACCTGAGACTACCTGAGCGCAGTCGCTGCCGTGACGACGCTCTCGGCCAGGATCTGATCGCGCACGTTACGAAAACGAACCTCTGTAGGCTCGCTGAACAGCGGATCGCGGGTATCGAACACGTCGAACTCGATGTCCTCCCAATCCCTCTCCGACAAGGCCGCAAGCGCCCGCGGAAAAAACACCCCCTCTTCCATGGCAATGTGGTCGCGATACCCGGCCAGAAACTGCCGACCCAGCCACTCCGTGCGTTGCTGCGCCCCC
The DNA here is from genome assembly GCA_016710335.1 of Rhodospirillales bacterium. Classification (NCBI taxonomy): domain Bacteria; kingdom Pseudomonadati; phylum Pseudomonadota; class Alphaproteobacteria; order Rhodospirillales; species Rhodospirillales bacterium. The sequence continues at coordinate 348,920 of JADJXQ010000003.1, read as the reverse complement.
GGTTCGTCGTCTTCTGCGGCCGCAAGTGCATCGGCGAAGGCGCGGGTCAGCGCGGCGAGTTCGGCATGGTGCGCCTCGAGATCGCCGACCGCGTCGGCCGCCGCCGGATCGCGTAAGGCCAGTCGGCGGTAAATCAGATCTTCCTTCGGATGATGGCACTCGTCCGGATAGGTCAAGCAATACCCGAGGATCGACTCCATCAACTCATGATCCATTGGGCCCCGCTCTTGCAGGCAGGAAAGCTGGCGCTCCACGACCGACAACAGCTGGCTCATGTTCCGATGTTCCAGTCGGAGCAGGAATACGACATCAGACACTATTTTTTTCCTCCACGACCACGCCTCCCGTTTTCCGGCGTTCATTTTTGTCATCGTATCATTCACTCGGCCGTCATACAAATGGCGCATCGCGGGCCCCGGAACCTGCTCCCCGAGAGGGCGTCGATCAGCGAAGCCCGGTGTCGGCCATAGCCGATCGCCGACTGCCCGTGTTGCCCGGCTCCGGGAATTGTCCTATGCGTGACGTGCCAACAAGTTTCGCGGATCGCGCGCGTTGTTCGGGTCCGACTCAACAGCGAGTTATACGCTTCCTGTCCCGACGGGGCCGGTTCGCCGCGATCGCCATCACCGGGAAAGGGCAGCATGGCGCTTTCGGCGCGGCGGTTGACCGAGATCGTTGTCGAACTGGCGAGCCGCCCCGGTCACGAAAAGATCCGCGCGCTGATGTTCGAGTTGCTTGTTTACGGCCTCGGCGCAAACTCGACCGACATCACGTTCGAAAAACCGTTACCGGAGGTTCGCGGCCGCCTCGACGCGCTGCTCGGCCAGACGGTCTTCGAGTTCAAGCGGGATTTTCGCCGGGAGCGGGCCAGCGCCGAGGAGGAACTCGGCCGCTACCTTCCGCAGCGGGAATTGGAGACCGGCGAGCGTTTCATCGGCATCGCCACGGACGGCGCAGAGTTCCAGCCGTACGAGATCGAGGAGGGACGCCTCGTGGCGTTGCCGGGCTACACGACGTCCGCCGAAGACCCCGCCGGGCTGCTGCTGTGGCTTGACGCCGCGGTCTCGCTGCAACCCGACCTGCTGCCGCGCCCGGACGTCGTCAAGGTCGAGTTGGGACGCGACAGTCTCGCCTGCAGGCGCGCCCTCACCACCCTTTCCCGGCTGTGGGAAGAGGTCGGGACACTCCCGGAAGTCGAGCTGAAACGCCGGCTCTGGGCGGACTTGCTGGAGATGGTCTATGGCAGTTCGGTCGACGCAGGCGAGCTGTTTCTTCAGCACACCTACCTCACCATCGTCGCCAAGACCATTGCCACCCGGGTTCTGGCGATCCCGCTGCCGGAACCTGCGGACCTGCTCTCCGGCCGCGCCTTCGATCAGGCCGGGATCACCGGAGCGGTCGAGTCGGACTTTTTCGACTGGGTGATGCACGCGTCCGGAGGCGCCGACTTCGTCGCACGCACGGCGCGTCAGGTGGCGCGCTTTCGCCTCGAAGACGTGGATCATGACATTCTCAAGATGCTTTACGAATCCCTCATCGATCCGGAGCAACGCCATGACTTGGGCGAGTACTACACCCCCGACTGGCTGGCCGCCCTGATCTGCGAGCGGGCGATCGAGGATCCGCTGAACAAGCGGGTGCTGGATCCGGCCTGCGGCTCCGGCAGCTTTCTGTTCCACGCGGTTCGACATTTCATGGAGGCCGCGGATGACGCGCGGCTGACCCCGGGCGAGGCCCTCAAGCACTGTCTCGAGCGGGTGGTTGGCATCGACGTACATCCAGTCGCGGTCCTCGTGTCCCGGGTGACCTATCTGCTTGCCCTCGGCGAGGAGTGCCTGAGTGCGCGATCGGAGCGCGTCGCAGTGCCGGTCTATCTCGGCGACTCGCTGCAATGGAACCGGCGCCAGACGGTCAACCACGAGGACTTCGTCATCTCCGTCCCGGACGGCCGGGAGTTGCGATTCCCGGCAGCCCTCGCAAACGATCCGGCGCGCTTCGACGACACCGTCGCCACGATGATGAACCTGAGCGACCGCAATGCATCGACCGACTCATTCCGCGCCTGGTTCAGCCGCGAAGGTTTGGGCTCGGATCAGGATCTGGACACCCTGGTCGACACCTACCGCCACTTCCGCGCCCTCGCCCGGGCCGGGCGCAACCACGTGTGGGGCTATGTGGCGCGCAATATCAGCAGACCGGTTTGGTTGTCGTCGCCGTCGCAGCGGGTCGACGTGCTGGTCGGCAACCCGCCTTGGCTCACCTACCGCCACATGTCCACGCGGCTTCAGAAGCGCTATCGCGAGGAGACCTCCAAGCGCGGCTTCTGGAGCGGCGGCAAGCTGGCGCCGCACCAGGATCTTTCCGCCTACTTTTTCCTCCGATGCGCCGAACTCTACCTCAAGCCGGGCGGAATGGCGGCGTTCGTCATGCCGTACGGCGCCTTCAACCGCGCGCCCTATGAAGGCTTCCGCAGCGGCCGTTTCGGCGGGTCGGACGTTCGCTTCGTCGAGGCGTGGGCTTTCGACGAGCAGGTGCAGCCGATGTTCCCGATGCCGTCGGCGGTCATGTTCGCTCGCCGGGAAGCGGCCGGAGCGCTGCCCAAGACCATCTCGGCGTTCGCCGGCCGGCTGCCCGATCGGGACGCGTCGCCGGAGCAGGCGGAGATGTGCCTGGTCAGTGCCGAGATTGGCTGGCCCGGCGGGGCGGCGCTGACGGGGGCGTCTCCCTATCGTCGGGTGTTCCGCCAGGGGGCGACCATGGTGCCGCGCCGGTTGTGCGTGGTGGAGCGCGTCCGCACCGGCCGGCTCGGCAGCAACCCTGCGATCCCGCTGGTGGAAAGCCGCACCGGCAGCCTTGAGAAGCGGCCGTGGAGCACACTGCCGCCCCTCCGCCACGCAGTAGAGGCGCAATTCCTGCGGCCGCTCTACCTGGGCGAGACGGTGCTGCCGTTCCGGCTGTTGCGCCCGGTGGAGGCGGTCATACCCATGGAGGACACGCCCGGCGCCGACGCCATCCTCAATGCCGCGGTCGCCGAGGAACGGGGGTATCCCGGCCTGGCCCGCTGGCTCGACACCGCCGAACGGCTGTGGCGCGAAAACGGCCGCGGCGACATGTCGTTGCAGAAACGATGGGACTACATGGACGCGTTGCACCGGCAGAAGCCGCTGGCGCCGGTGCGCGTGGTGTATGCAAAATCCGGCATCATGCTGGCTGCCGCCATCGTCGAGGACCGCCGCGCGGTGATCGACCACAAGCTGTACTGGGCCGCCATGCGCCGCCATTCCGAGGCGCTCTACGTCGTCGGCATCCTCAACAGCGAGACGGTTCGCCGGCGCATCATGGCGTTGCAGTCGCGCGGGCGCTTCGGCGCACGGGACGTCGACAAGCTGATCCTTGAGCTGCCGATCCCGATGTTCGACCCGACGGAGGCTTTGCACATCGAACTGATGAACGCCGCCCTCGAGGCCGAACGCCTCGCCAGCCTGCTCCCGCTGCCGGACGATCTTTATTTCGTCCGCGCCCGCCAAAGGGTCCGCCGCGCCTTACAGGACGCCGGCATTTCCGCCCACATCGACGGCCTGGTCGCCGACCTGCTGCCGAGGTAGCCGACGCGTCAGGTCGCGGCGATTCGCGGCTGCCCTGGAAGGTCAGTGTTTCCGCATCCCGGGCCCTACTCGTCCCGGTGAGTTTTTTCCATTCGTTCGTGGCGCTCCTGGGCCTCGATGCTGAGAGTGGCGATGGGGCGCGCCTCAAGCCGCGAGATGCCAATCGGCTCGTGGGTCTCCTCGCAGTAGCCGTAGGTGCCGCTGTCGATCCGCTCCAGCGCGTCGTCGATCTTGCCGATCAACTTGCGTGCCCGCTCCCGCGTTCGTAGCTCGATGGCCTTGTCCGTCTCCGCCGTCGCCCGATCCGCGAGATCCGGAGCATCGAGCCCGCCCTCGCGCAGGTGGTCAAGCGTCTCCTCAGCTTCATCCATCAACTCCGCGCGCCAACTCAGCAGCTTGCCGCGAAAATATGCGAGCATGACCGGGTTCATGAACGGTTCCTGCTCCGAGGGGCGATAGTCCGGCGGTATGTGCACGTTCATCCCTATCCAGCCGTTGTCGCGCATGGATATCCCTTGTTTGTTGCGGGCAATATATGAGCCCCACCCTTCAACCGCAAGTGGCTTCGCTGTCCGAATGGCGCGCGTAAGCCATTGTATTGTTGTGAATTACCGGATTCGTCCGAGAAAACCTCCGCTGCCATCAAACATCTAGCCGTGCGCCTCCCACTTTGCCAGTTCAACTTCGGCGCGCAGTTCGATGTCCTCCATGATCTCGCGCAGCAGCGGGTCGGCGGTCGCTTCCGCCCGGGCTCGCAGCGTCTCCGTGAGGTGCGAAAGCCGCTCTGGCGACAACACCCCGGCAAGGACATCGCGGCGCAATCGCTCCAATCCGTCCAGAAGTGCTTCGCCGCGAGCAATGGTGCGACGCCGGGCACACTCGTCGACACTGGAGCCGATTTCCTGCAGGCTGAACAACGCCGAGAGGGGGCTTGTTCCCCGGACCGGCGTCGGAGCGGTGTTTCCGTTTTTGATCAGTCCCTTCAGTGACTCGGCGAACGCGGCGCTCCCCCCGCCGACCGCCTTGCGGCCGCGCGTTTGCTCGCCCCGCCTGCTCGTCTCCACCCGGCTTAAGAACATGTGGCCACCTGTTATTTCTATCGTCGACGGTCAGGATGCCGACAACGCGGTTAACGTCCGGTAAAGCGTCCGTGCGCGATCTGCACTTGCCCCCAGGGGCGTATTTGCGAATGATTTGCATTTGCAAAAGGTATGTCCTAGTGTCATCCAGTATGTTCCAGAGCGGGCAAGAAGGCCGCGGAACGCAGCAGCGGCCGGAACCTTTCAACTGCGGAGACTATCCCATGCGCACCTTTCGGACTCTAACCGTGACCGCGCTGCTCGCAGCAGTCATGTCGGGAACCACCGCCGTAGCTGCGGAGGTTAACCTCTACTCCTATCGCCAGCCGTTCTTGATCCAGCCGGTCCTCGATCGCTTCACCGCGGAGACCGGCATCGACGTCAACGTCGTCTACGCCGAAAGCGGCATCCTGGAGCGACTCAAGGCCGAGGGGGCCAACAGCCCGGCCGACATGGTGCTGACCTCCGACGTCGGCCGCCTCGACGATCTGGTTCAGGCGGATTCGGTGCAGCCGGTGCAATCGCCGGTGCTGGAAGCCAACATCCCGTCCGAATACCGCCACCCGGATGGTCTGTGGTTCGGGCTTACCAAGCGCGCCCGCATCGTCGTCGTGGCCAAGGATCGGGTGGCCCCGGGAGAAATCACCAGCTACGCCGATCTGGCCGACCCGCGTTTCAACGGGCGCATCTGCACGCGATCCGGCAAGCACGAATACATGGTGTCGCTGATCGCCTCGATCATCGCCCACCAGGGCGCCGACGCCGCCAGGGCATGGCTCGACGGAGTGCGCGCCAACCTGGCCCGCAAGCCGCAAGGCAACGACCGCGCCCAGGTCAAGGCGATCTACGAAGGGGTCTGTGACGTGGCCGTGATCAACTCCTACTACATGGGCAAGATGGCGACCAACGAGGACGAGCCGGAGCAGCAGGCATGGGCGGAGGCGGTGCGGGTCGTGTTTCCCGATCAGCCGGGCGCCGACCGACGAAGCACGGGCACCCACGTCAACGTCAGCGGCGCCGCCGTGACCAAGAGCGCCGACAACGTGCGGAACGCCGTGCTCTTGCTTGAATTCCTCAGCGGCGACTCGGCTCAGGAGCTATACGCCGAACAAAACTTCGAGTATCCGGTCAAGCCGGGTGTGACGTTGCACCCGATCGTCCGGTCCTGGGGCGACTTCACGGCCGACGACATCAACCTTGCGGAGGTCGCGCAGCATCGTGGCGAAGCGGCACGGCTGGTCGATACGGTCGGCTACGATCACGACGCCGGAAGCTGAGGCTTTCGGAAACCCGGTGACTCGACCCCCGACAGCGTCACCGTCACGGCACTACAGCCAAGCCATCCTCGGCGCCACCGGCGGATGGTCTGTCGGCACCGTGGCGGTGGCGGGCTTGGTGGCGATGCCACTGGTAACGGTCGCGGTCCTCGCGCTGGGGCCGAGCGACGGCATCTGGTCGCATCTTGCGGCAACCGTGTTGCCGGTCTATCTGCGCACCACGCTGGCGCTACTGATCGGCGTCGCAATTGGAACGGTCACCATCGGCGTTGGCTCCGCGTGGCTGGTGACCATGTACCGATTCCCCGGAGTCCGCGCATTCGAGTGGGCGCTGCTGCTGCCGCTGGCAGTCCCCGCCTACGTCATCGCCTACGTCTACACCGACGTCCTCGAGTACGCGGGGCCGGTCCAGAATGCGCTTCGCCACATCTTCCAGTGGCACAGCGCCCGCGACTACTGGTTTCCCGAGATCCGCTCCCTCGGCGGCGCCATAGCGATGATGAGCCTGGTTCTCTACCCGTACGTCTATCTGCTGGCGCGCGCCGCGTTCCTGGAGCAATCGGTGTGCGCGCTGGAGGTCAGCCGCACCCTCGGCGCCAGCCCGCTGGCCGGGTTCTTTCGCGTCGCGCTGCCGCTGGCGAGGCCCGCCATCATCGTCGGCGTGTCGCTCGTCATGATGGAGGCGCTGAACGACTTCGGCACGGTCGATTACTTCGCCGTCGCCACGTTCACGGCCGGCATCTACGACGTGTGGCTGAACATGAACTCCATCGCCGGCGCGGCGCAATTGGCGACGGTGATGCTGATCCTGGTGCTCGCGCTCATCGTCGCCGAGCGCTGGGCACGCCGCGGCCGCCGCCATCACTCCATGTCGGGCCGCCATCGGCCCCTGGTGGGTATTCGGCTGCGCGGTCCGCGCGCCGCCTTCGCCGTCGCCGCGTGCCTCACGCCGGTGGTGCTCGGTTTCGGGGTGCCCGCGGGCCTGCTCGCCGCCTACGCCGCCGGCACGCCACCCGCAGACTCCGGCAGCCGCTACCTGGACTATGCGATAAACAGCCTGGGACTGGCCGCCGCCACCGCCACCGCAGCCGTGGCCCTCGGGGTCTTTCTCGCTTACGGCCTCCGGCTGGGCGGTCGCAGCCCTGTTGTCCGCTTCGGGGTGCGCGTATCCGGAATCGGCTACGCCATTCCCGGTGCGGTGCTGGCAATCGGGGTGCTGACGCCGCTGGCGGCGGTCGACAACGCCGTCGACGGCCTGTCGCGGAGCCTGTTCCAGGTTTCCACCGGCTTGGTGCTGAGCGGCAGCGTGTTCGCGCTGATCTATGGCTACTCGGTGCGCTTTCTGGCATTGTCGCTCGGCAGCGCCGAGGCTGGGCTGGGGCGCATCACCCCTACGATGGACGGCGCCGCGCGCTCCCTCGGCCTTGGCCCGGGACGCACTCTGGCCGCCGTCCACCTGCCGATGATGAAGGGGAGCCTGCTGACGGCAGCGCTGCTGGTCTTCGTGGACACCATGAAGGAATTGCCGATCACCATGCTGCTGCGACCGTTCAACTTCGAGACGCTGGCGACCTACGTTCACCAGTACGCCTCCTCCGAGCTTCTGGAGGAGTGCGCGCTGGGGGCGCTGACGATCGTCGCCGCCGGCGTGCTGCCGGTGATCGCCCTCAGCCGCACCATCACGCGCGCCCGCCCCGGCGCCTTCGCGCCCCGTTCCCCGTTTCCGACGGAGGGCCGGCAAGCCGACCCGCCGCTGCACGCCGGCGCCTCAGGCTGAACGAACATGGGGCTACGCCTGGAGGGGGTGAGTCACGCCTACGACGGCGTGGATGTGGTGCGCGACGTGTCGCTGGCGGTCGCGCCGGGAGAAGTCGCCGCGCTGCTCGGGCCTTCCGGTTGCGGCAAGACCACGCTGCTGCGCCTCGCCGCCGGCCTGGAGGTGTTGCGCCGCGGGCGCATCTCCATCGGCGGCCAAGTCATCGCCGATGGCCGCGCTGCCCTGCACACGCCGCCCGAGCGCCGCAGCACCGGGCTGATGTTTCAGGACTACGCCCTGTTTCCCCACCTGACGGTGCTGGAGAACGTGGTGTTCGGTATCCGCGGCAGACGTGAGCGGCGCCGGACCTGGGCGCCGACCGCGCTGGCGCGGGTCGGGCTCCAATCCCTGGCCAACGCCTATCCCCACACCCTCTCCGGCGGCGAGCAGCAACGCTGCGCCCTGCTCCGCGCCCTAGCGCCCGAGCCGCACGTCCTGCTGCTGGATGAGCCGTTCTCCGGCCTCGACGTGACGCGCCGCGCCCAGGTGCGGGAAGAGACGCTTGTGATCCTGCGCGACTCTGGGGCCGCCACCTTGATCGTCACCCACGATCCCGAGGAAGCGATGTTCATGGCCGACATCCTTTTCGTACTCGACCGCGGGCGCATCGCGCAAAGCGGCGCCCCCGCCGACATTTACCTCCACCCGGCCAGCGAATTCGTCGCCACCCTGTTCGGCCCTATCAACCGGCTCGACTGCCGGGTTACGGACGGACGCGTCGGCTCCCCGCTGGGCGCCTTTGCGGCGCCGGGGATTGCCCACGGCGCCCGCGCCCGCGTGCTCATCCGCCCGGAGGCAATTTTGATGCTGGATGTGGCGGCGACGGATAATCCGGATCGAGACGACGCAAGCCTTCTCGCGACAGTCGACGACTCGCGGCTGCTGGGCCGCTCCAGTCAACTCCGCCTCGCCGTGCAGGGTTTGGCGGCGCCGCTGCAGGCGCTGGTGCCCGGCGTCGTCCTGCCTGCCCGCGGAACCGGCGTGCACATCACGATCGATCCGCGCCTGGTCTTCGTTTTCTCTCAAGAGCCAGCCTGACGTGGTATACTGACGTCAATCGCGCGGTCAAATCTACCTCCAATGGGGCCATTGTGGGCGACGCTTCGCCACTGATCGCATGCCACGAGTGCGGGTTGTTCCTGCGGGCTCCGGTCGTTCCGCCGGGGGGCGCTGCCCGCTGCCCGCGATGTGCCAGCGAGCTTTATGAGCGCAAAGCCCACGACTTCGAACTGCCGCTCAATCTTTATCTGGCGGCGTTGATTCTGTTCATCATCGCCAACGCCTTTCCATTCATAACCTTCGAAATGGAGGGTCTGGAGGAAACCAGCATCCTGATCTCCGGCGTCATCGAGTTCTATCGCCAGGGGTTCTGGTCGCTGGCCGGGCTGGTGTTTCTGGTCGCCATCCTGATCCCGCTAGTCAAGATCACGGCGTCGCTCTACATCTTGGCGCCCCTGCAGTTCGGCAACCGATCCGCGTTCGCCCCCCGCGTGTTCCGGATGGTCGAGCGCCTGCGCCCGTGGGCCATGATGGAGGTGTATCTGCTCGGCGTCATCGTCGCCTACGTCAAGCTCCGCGACATGGCGAACCTCGAACTCGGCCCCGGGGTGTTCGCCTTCGTGGCGCTGATCATCGCACTCGCGTGGGCGGACTCGGCGCTGGAGCCGCACGCGGTGTGGGAACGCCTCGGGCCGCAAGCGCCGCGGCAGGCGCCGCGGATCGGATCGACCGGCATCCGCGCGCTGACCGCCTGTCACTCCTGCGGGCTGGTGGTCAGCGGGCAAGCCGCGAACACAGGCGTCAAGAGGGCCTGCCCACGCTGCGGCGCCACCCTCCATCGCAGGAAGACCAACAGCGTCGCACGCACCTGGGCGCTGGTGGCGACCGCGACGATCCTCTACATTCCCGCCAACATCTTTCCGGTGATGACGGTGATCACCTTCGGCTCGGGAGAGGCCGACACCATCATCAGCGGCGTCAAGACCTTCATCGAGGTTGGGATGTGGCCGCTGGCACTGCTGGTGTTCTTCGCCAGCATCACGGTGCCGGTACTCAAGCTGGTCGGGCTGACGTACCTGCTCATCTCGGTTCAGCGGCGGTCGCGGGGCCGGCTCAAGGATCGAACTTTGATGTACCGGATCATCGAACAGGTCGGCCGCTGGTCGATGGTGGACATATTCATGATTGCGATCCTGATCGCCCTGGTGCGGCTCGGCTCCATCGCCAGCATCGAGCCCGGCGTCGGCGCCGTTTCTTTCGCCGCCGTGGTGGTGATCACAATGTTCGCGTCCATGTCGTTCGATCCGAGGCTGATGTGGGACGCGGCGGGGGAAAATCGTGAGTAACGGCGGCTCCTCTCCCAACGCGGAACCAAACGACCTCCCCGAGGCGGACGTCAAGGCCAGGAAGCGGTTCTCGATCGTCTGGCTCATCCCCCTCGTCGCCGCGGCGATCGCGATCTATCTGGGCTACACGACGCTCTCCGAGCAAGGGCCAACCATCACCATGACCTTCAAGACCGCCGCCGGTCTGGAGGCCGGCAAGACCAGGGTCAAGTACAAGGACGTGGAGATGGGCGTCGTCACCAAGGTCGACATCAGCGACGATCTCGCGACCATCCTCGTCACCGCTCAGATGGAGAAGAGCGCCCAGCCGCATCTCAACGAGAACACACGCTTCTGGGTGGTGCGGCCCCGCCTCTCGACGTCCGGCGTCTCCGGCCTCGAAACCCTGGTGTCGGGTGCGCACATCGAGATGGATCCCGGGAAGGGCGACTCGGCGCGGCAGTTCACGGGCCTGGAAGACCCGCCGGTGATTCGCGCCGACGTGCCGGGCAGCGAGTTCACCTTGCGCGCCAACCAGCGCGGCTCGCTCGCTGCCGGTGCGCCCATCTCCTTCCGCGGCATCCAGGTCGGGCAGATCATGGCCTACGAGCTTGGACCGGACGGCCGCGGTGTCAATTTTCTCGCCTTCATCATGGCGCCCCACGACAGGCTGGTGCGTCCAGGCACCCAGTTCTGGAACGCCAGCGGCATCAACGTGTCCATCGGCGCCACCGGGGTGAGAGTGCAGACCGAGTCGCTGGTGTCGATCGTCACCGGTGGCGTCGCCTTCGAGACGCCGATAAGCGCGCTCGACAACGAGCCGAGCCCGCGGGGCTCGGAGTTTCCCCTCTACGCTAACGAGACCGCCACCAAGGAAGCGGCGATTACCGAGCAGATCCCTTTCATCATGCACTTCGAAGGCTCCGTGCGTGGGCTGGAGACTGGCGCGCCGGTCGAACTGCGCGGCATCAAGGTCGGCGAGGTCACCGACATCCGGCTCATCGTCGATCGGGAGGCGAAGGCCATATCGGTGCCCGTCACCATCGTCCTCGAGCCGGAACGGGTCACGCTCATGGGGATCCGGCAGACGGATCCCGTCGCTGCCATGGGTGAACTGGTGCAGCGCGGCATGCGGGCGCAGCTCAAATCCGGCAGCCTGCTCACCGGCGCCCTCTACGTCGACCTGGATTTCTACCCCGACGCCCCGCCCGCAGAAATGGCGCGAGGCGGCCGCTATGCCGAGCTTCCGACGATTCCGTCCGACATCGAGCAGATCAAGCGCTCGGCGGGCCAGGTTCTGGATCGGGTGGCGGCGCTGCCACTGGAAGACTTGATCCAGGACATGCGCACCATGATCCAGTCCGTCAACGCCTTGGTGTCCTCCCCGGCCGTCAAGTCCGCGGAGCAGGCGCTGCTGCAGACTGCCGAGGCCGCGGAGCAGCTGATGACCCAGGCCAATCAGACCCTGGCTTCGGCGGGCGACCTCATCAGTCCGGGCTCGCCGCTGCGCTACGATCTGACCCAGGCGCTCACCGAGTTGCGCACCGCCCTGCGCAGCCTGCGGCAGCTCGCCGAATATCTGGAGCGCCACCCCGAAGCGCTCGTCCGCGGAAAAGGAGCCCCCGCCCGATGACCGACACGCCGCTCGCCGCGATGATCGCCCGGTCCGTCCGCTATGCGCGCCCCGGCACCGTGATCGTGGGGCTGGCCGTGCTCGCCGCCGTCGCGGCCTGCGCCGAGACCGTTCCCAGCCGTTTCTACACCCTGGCGCCGGCCGCCGGCGCGACAGAAGCGACCGCCGCTTCGGCGCCCAAGGATCTGACGATCGGCCTCGGGCCGGTGGTTCTGCCGAATTACCTGGACCGGCCGGAAATCGTCCGCCGCACCGGCGAGTACGAGCTCGACATCGCCGAGTTCGACCGCTGGTCCGAATCGCTGGACTCGATGGTGCCGCGCATCATGACGCAGAATCTGGCGGCCACGCTCGGAACCGACCGGGTGATGATCTTCCCGCAGCGTCGCGCGCCGGAAGCGGCCTATCAGGTCGAGATCGAGGTCTTCCGCTTCGATGCGGGCAGTAACGACGAGGTTGTTCTGGACGCCCAGTGGGAGATCTACGGCGGCCGCGGCGAGCGACCGCTTGCACTGCGCAAACAGACGTTCCGCCAACCGATCGACGGCGAAGGCTACGCCGCGGTCGCAGGCGCAATGAGTGCAGCGCTCGCGGCGCTTTCCACCGAAATCGCCGCCGATCTCCGCAATCAGCAGACCGGACGCTAATGCACCGACCCGCTCGATGATCCGGTCGGAGGGGTCATATCTGCACGGAATCAAGTGATAACGTGCAGCGGTGCTTTCTTTGAATGCACCGCTGCACGCGCCGCTCCCGAGCTAGTCTTTCCCCTACTCCACGCCCACATCCGGTCGCGCTGCGACGGCCGGCGTGGCGGGCTGCGGCTTCGACGTACCCGACGTCAGCTGACGATCGCGCTCCGCCGCCACCCGGCGCAGGCGGTTCATGACGCTGCCGGTTCCTGCCGGGACCAGACGCCCGACGATGACGTTCTCCTTCAGGCCGAACAGCGGGTCGACCTTGCCGGCGACGGCGGCTTCCGTGAGGACACGAGTCGTCTCCTGGAATGAGGCGGCCGAGATGAACGAATGGGTCTGCAGGCTGGCTTTGGTGATGCCCTGCAGCACCGGCAACGCCTGCGCCATCCGCTCGCCGCGCTGTTCGGCGCGAACGTTGAGCTCGTCGAATTCGAGGCGGCCGACCTGCTCGCCAACCAGGAACGTGGTGTCGCCGGGATCGGTGATCTCGACCTTCTGCAGCATCTGGCGGACGATCACCTCGATGTGCTTGTCGTTGATCTTCACGCCCTGCAGCCGGTAGACCTCCTGGATCTCGTTGATCAGGTAGGCGGCCAGCGCCTCGACCCCGAGCACCCGAAGGATGTCGTGCGGCGCCGGGTTGCCGTCCATCAGCGCGTCGCCGACCTCTACGAAGTCGCCTTCCTGCACGCTGATGTGCTTGCCCTTGGGGATCAGGTACTCGCGCGGCTCTTCTCCCTCGGCCTCGGGAACCACGACGATGCGCCGCTTGGCCTTGTAGTCCTTGCCGAACTCGACCCGCCCGGCGATCTCGCTGATGATGGCGTAGTCCTTCGGCCGGCGCGCCTCGAACAGCTCCGCCACCCGCGGCAGACCGCCGGTGATGTCGCGCGTTTTGGCCGACTCCCGCGGGATGCGCGCCAGCACGTCGCCGGCGTGCACCTCCTGGCCGTTGGCGACTGACAGGATGGCGTCGACAGGCAGGAAATAGCGGGCCTCCATGCCGTTATCGAGGGTGATGATCTCGTCGTCCTCGTCGCGGAGCGTGATCCTCGGCTTGAGGTCCGTGGCCTTCCCTGGCTGACCCTTCCATTCCCGCACGACCTTCGAGGTCATGCCGGTGGTCTCGTCGGTTTGCTCGATCATCGACACGCCCTCGACCAGATCGACGTAATGGGCGTACCCCTTCTTCTCGGTGATGATCGGCAGCGTGTACGGATCCCACTCCGCCATCTTCTGGCCGCGCTTCAACTCCTGTTTGTCATCAACGAACAGCTTGGTTCCATAGGACAGCCGGTGGCGCGCCCGCTCTCGACCTTGCGCGTCCACGACGACCGCCTCCGCGTTGCGGTTCATAATGACCGGGACGCCGCTGCTGTTGTGTACGGTGAAGCAGTTGCGGAGCGACACGACGCCGTCGGTCACCGCCTCGATCTTGGATTGCTCGGCCCCCCGCTGTACCGCGCCGCCGATGTGGAAGGTGCGCATGGTGAGCTGGGTGCCCGGCTCGCCGATGGACTGGGCGGCGATGACGCCGACCGCCTCGCCGACGTTGACGCGGGTGCCGCGCGCCAGATCGCGCCCGTAGCAGCGGCCGCAGACGCCGATCTTCGTCTCGCAGGTCAGCACCGAGCGGATCAGAATGGTTTCGACATCGGCTTCCTCGATCGCCAGAACCGCTTCTTCGCCGATGAGATCACCGCACTTGGCAATCACCTCGTTGGTCACTGGGTGGATGACGTCTTCGGCGACGGTGCGGCCGAGTACCCGTTCGCTCAACGACACCACCACTTCGCCGCCTTCACGCACCGGACGGACCGTAATGCCGCGATCGGTGCCGCAGTCGTGCTCCAGGATGATGCAGTCCTGCGCTACGTCGACGAGGCGGCGCGTCAGATAGCCGGAATTCGCCGTCTTCAGGGCGGTGTCCGCCAGCCCCTTGCGCGCCCCGTGCGTGGAATTGAAGTATTCCAGCACCGTCAGGCCTTCCTTGAAGTTGGAGATGATCGGAGTCTGGATGATCTCGCCCGACGGCTTGGCCATCAGCCCGCGCATGCCGGCGAGCTGCTTGATCTGCGCCGCAGAGCCGCGGGCGCCGGAGTGCGCCATCATGTAGACGGCGTTGACCGGGCGGCCCGCTTCGCTCGCCGAAATGCGCTCCATCATCTTGTCGGCGACCTCGTCGGTGCACTGCGACCAGGCGTCGACCACCTTGTTGTACTTCTCGCCTTGGGTGATGAGGCCGTCCAGGTATTGCTGCTCGTATTCCTTGACCCGCACCTCGGTCGCCTCGACCAGGCCCGCCTTTGCCTCCGGCACCACCAGATCGTCCTTGCCGAACGAGATCCCGGCCTTGGACGCATAGGAGAAGCCCATGCCCATGATCCGGTCGGCGAACACCACCGTCTCCTTCTGGCCGCAGTTGCGATAGACGGAATCGATGACCGCGGAGATTTCCTTCTTGGTCAGCAATCGGTTGATCAGACCGAACGGCACGTTGGGGTGGCGCGGCAGGATCTCCGAAAGCAGCATCCGGCCCGGCGTCGCCTCGACCACCTGGGCCACGGGTTTGCCGTCCGCATCGACGGTGCGGTAGCGGCACTTGATTCGGGAGTGCAGCGTCACGGACCCGGCCGCTATCGCATGCTCGATCTCGCCGACATCGGCGAACGCCATGCCCTCGCCCGCCTCCCCGTGCCGCTCCAGGGTCAGGTAATAGAGGCCGAGGACGATATCCTGCGACGGGACGATGATCGGCTTGCCGTTGGCCGGGCTCAGAATGTTGTTGGTCGACATCATCAGCACGCGGGCTTCCAGCTGCGCCTCCAGCGACAGCGGCACGTGCACCGCCATCTGGTCGCCGTCGAAGTCGGCGTTGAACGCCGCGCAGACCAGCGGGTGAAGCTGGATCGCCTTGCCCTCGATCAGCACCGGCTCGAACGCCTGGATGCCGAGGCGATGCAGGGTCGGCGCCCGGTTCAACAGAACCGGGTGCTCGCGAATGACTTCTTCAAGGATGTCCCACACCTCGGGACGCTCCTTCTCCAGCATGCGCTTGGCAGCCTTGATGGTGGTCGCCATCCCGTAGAGTTCGAGCTTGGAGTAGATGAACGGCTTGAACAGCTCCAGCGCCATCTTCTTCGGCAGGCCGCACTCGTGCAGCTTGAGTTCCGGCCCGACCACGATGACCGAGCGTCCGGAGTAGTCCACGCGCTTGCCGAGCAGGTTCTGGCGGAAGCGACCCTGCTTGCCCTTGAGCATGTCGCTGAGCGATTTCAGCGGGCGCTTGTTGGCGCCGGTGATCGGCCGGCCGCGGCGGCTGTTGTCGAACAGAGCGTCGACCGATTCCTGCAGCATCCGCTTCTCGTTGCGGATGATGATCTCCGGCGCCCTCAGCTCGATCAGCCGTTTCAGGCGGTTGTTGCGGTTGATGACGCGGCGGTAGAGATCATTGAGGTCGGAGGTGGCGAAGCGGCCGCCGTCGAGCGGCACCAGCGGACGCAGCTCCGGCGGGATGACCGGCACCACTTCGAGGATCATCCACTCGGGCCGGGTTTTCGACTCGACAAAAGCCTCGATCAGCTTGAGGCGCTTGACGAGCTTCTTGCGCTTTGTCTCGGAGTTGGTTTCCTTGAGGTCGGCGCGCAGCGTCGCCTGCTCCGTGTCGAGGTCGATCGCCTTCAGCATGTCGCGAACGGCCTCGGCGCCGATGCCGACGCTGAAGGAGTCCTGGCCATATTCGTCGACCGCCCGCTGATACTGCTCCTCGCCCAGCAGTTCACCGGGCTGCAGCGGCGTCAACCCGGATTCGACCACCACGTAGTTCTCGAAATAGAGAACCCGCTCCAAGTCCTTCAGCGTCATGTCGAGGAGGAGGCCGATGCGGCTCGGCAGCGACTTCATGAACCAGATGTGCGCCACCGGCGACGCCAGCTCGATGTGACCCATGCGCTCCCGGCGCACCTTCTGCAGGGTGACTTCGACGCCGCACTTCTCGCAGATGATGCCCTTGTACTTCATCCGCTTGTACTTGCCGCACAGGCACTCGTAGTCCTTGATAGGGCCGAAGATGCGGGCGCAGAACAGGCCGTCCCGCTCCGGCTTGAACGTCCGGTAGTTGATGGTCTCGGGCTTCTTGATCTCGCCGAACGACCACGAGCGGATGCGCTCGGGGCTGGCGATCGCGATCCTGATTTCGTCGAAGCGCTGCGTGCCGCCGATCTGCCCGAAGATTTTCATCAAATCGTTCATGCCGTCACCTCCATTCCGCCACCGTCAGCCGGTACGTTCGCATTTGCTTCGTGTTATTCTCGCGGTCCCGTCCGCATCGCCGCGTCGGCTTCGCAACATCGCAATGGCGGCACTCTCCGTCGTCATTGCGAACAGTGCCGAAGACACTGCGCGGCGATCCAGCAACTTCGCGTCGAACTTGCTATTGCATTTCCACGTTGAGGCCGAGCGACTGCAGTTCTTTGACGAGGACGTTGAAGGATTCCGGCACACCGGCCTCGAAGGTGTCGTCGCCGCGGACGATCGACTCGTAAACCTTGGTTCTGCCGGACACATCGTCCGACTTGACGGTGAGCATTTCCTGCAAGGTGTACGCGGCCCCGTAGGCCTCCAGAGCCCAAACCTCCATCTCGCCGAACCGCTGGCCGCCGAACTGGGCCTTGCCGCCGAGCGGCTGCTGGGTCACCAGGCTGTAGGGCCCGATCGACCGGGCGTGGATCTTGTCGTCGACCAGGTGATGCAGCTTGAGCATGTAGATATAGCCGACGGTCACCGTCTGATGGAACGCCTCTCCGGATCGGCCATCGTGCAGCGTGACCTGCCCCGAGGACTCCAGTCCGGCCTTGGCCAGCATCTCCACGATATCCCCTTCCCGCGCACCGTCGAACACCGGCGACGCTACCGGGACGCCGCTTTGCAGGTGGTACGCCATTTCCAGAATCTGCTCATCGTCGAAATGCCCGAACTCCCGCTCGTACGCTTCGCCGCCGTACAACTCCGCAAGGTACTCGCGGATGGACCGAACTTCGCCCTGGCGCTGCACGCCTTCATAAAGCTCCGCCACCTGCCGCCCGAATGCCGCACACGCCCAGCCGAGATGGGTTTCCAGGATCTGGCCGACGTTCATGCGCGACGGCACGCCGAGCGGGTTGAGGACGATCTCCACCGGCGTTCCGTCGTCGAGATACGGCAGGTCCTCCACCGGGACGATGCGCGAGATCACCCCCTTGTTGCCGTGGCGTCCGGCCATCTTGTCGCCGGGCTGCAGCTTGCGCTTCACCGCGACGAACACCTTGACCATCTTCATGACGCCCGGCGGCAGGTCGTCGCCGCGCTGGAGCTTCTCGACCTTGTTCTCGAAGCGCTCCTCGAGACGGGCGATGCTCTCCTCGAACTGGGACTTCAACGCTTCCACGTCGGTCATCACCGCGTCGTCGGAAACGGCGATCTGCGCCCGCTGCCCGGTGGTGTACCGCGACAGCAACGCCTCATCGATGACCACGTCCCGCGGCATGTGCTTCGGCCCGCCCACCACGGTCTGGCCGATCAGCAGCACGTTGAGGCGCGCCTGGAAGCTCCGCTCCAGAATGGCCCGTTCGTCGTCACGGTCCTTCGCCAGGCGCTCGATCTCGGCCTGCTCGATGGCGAGCGCGCGCACGTCCTTGTCGACGCCGCGACGCGAGAACACCCGCACCTCCAGCACCGTCCCGGTGACACCCGGCGGCACCTTGAGCGACGTATCGCGCACATCCGCCGCCTTCTCGCCGAAGATGGCGCGCAGCAGCTTCTCCTCCGGCGTCATCGGCGACTCACCCTTCGGCGTCACCTTGCCGACCAGGATATCGCCCGGCTTGACCTCGGCGCCGATGTAGACGATGCCGGCTTCGTCGAGGTTCTTCAGCGCCTCTTCGCCGACGTTGGGGATGTCGCGGGTGATTTCCTCCTGGCCGAGCTTGGTGTCGCGCGCCATCACCTCGAATTCCTCGATGTGGATCGAGGTGAACACGTCGTCCCGCACCAGGCGCTCGGAGATCAGGATCGAGTCCTCGAAGTTGTAGCCCTGCCACGGCATGAACGCGACCAGCACGTTGCGCCCGAGCGCCAGCTCCCCAAGATCGGTGGACGGCCCGTCGGCGATGGTGTCGCCGGCGGTGACGATGTCGCCGACCTTGACCAGCGGCCGCTGATGGATCGTCGTGTTCTGGTTGGATCGCTGGAACTTGAGGAGCGTGTAGATGTCGACGCCGGGCGCCGAGTGAGAGGTCTCCGCCGTCGCTCGCACCACGATGCGGTTCGCGTCCACCTGGTCGACCACGCCGGAGCGGCGGGCGATGATGGTCGCCCCGGAGTCGCGCGCCACCGTCCCCTCCATGCCGGTGCCGACCAGCGGCGCTTCGGCGCGCAGCAGCGGCACCGCCTGGCGTTGCATGTTGGAACCCATGAGCGCACGATTGGCGTCGTCGTTCTCCAGAAACGGAATGAGAGCGGTGGCGACGGAGACGAGTTGCTTCGGCGACACGTCGATGTAGTCGATCTCCTCGGGGCGGATGAGAGAGAAGTCCCCGGCCTTGCGGCAGCTGATCAGATCCTCGACGAACCGCGCGGACTCGTCCAACTCCGCATTGGCCTGGGCGATCATGTACTTGCCCTCGTCCATCGCCGACATGTAGACGACCTCGTCGGTCACCCGTCCCGCCTCCACCCGCCGGTACGGCGTTTCGATGAAGCCGTATTTGTTGACGCGGGCGAAGGTGGCGAGCGAGTTGATCAGGCCGATGTTCGGGCCTTCGGGCGTCTCGATCGGACAGATCCGGCCGTAATGCGTCGGGTGCACGTCACGCACCTCGAACCCGGCGCGCTCCCGCGTCAACCCCCCCGGCCCCAGCGCCGACAACCGGCGCTTGTGTGTCACTTCGGAGAGCGGGTTGGTCTGGTCCATGAACTGGCTCAACTGCGATGAGCCGAAGAACTCTCGCACCGCCGCCGATGCCGGCTTGGCGTTGATCAGATCCTGCGGCATGACGGTGTCGATATCGACCGAGCTCATCCGCTCGCGCACCGCCCGCTCCATGCGCAGCAAGCCGACGCGGTACTGGTTCTCCATCAACTCGCCGACCGACCGCACCCGGCGGTTGCCGAGATGGTCGATGTCGTCGATTTCGCCGCGGCCATCCTTCAGTTCGACCAGAAACTTGACGACGGCGAGGAGGTCCTCCTTGCGCAGCACCCGGACGCTGTCGTCCGTCTCGAGGCCGAGGCGGGCGTTCATCTTGACCCGGCCGACCGCCGACAGATCATAGCGCTCGGGGTCGAAGAACAGGCTGCGGAACAGGTTGTCCGCAGTCTCCAGCGTCGGCGGTTCGCCCGGGCGCATGACACGGTAGATGTCGAACAGCGCCTCGTCGCGCGCCGTGTTGCGGTCGACGGCGAGCGTGTTGCGGATGTACGGGCCGACGTTGATATGGTCGATCGCCAGAGTCCGGACCTCTTCGACGCCGGCGCTGCTCAACGCCGTCATCACGGCCTCGGTAATTTCACCGCCGGCCTCGACGAAGATCTCGCCGGTTTCCTCGTTGACCAGATCCTCGGACACATAGCGGCCTAACAAGTCTTCGTCCGGAACCAGGATCTCCGTCAGCCCGAGTTGCTCCAGATTGCGGATCAGCTTGGGCGTAACCTTGGTTCCCATTTCGGCAACCTGCTCGCCCGACCGCACGTCGATCAGGTCGTGAGTGAGCTTGACGCCGCGCATGCGGTCCGGACGGAACGCCGTCTTCCATCCGCGCTCGGTGCGGGCGAACACCACCTTGTCGTAAAAAAAGTCCAGCACCTCCTCGGGCGACATGCCGGTCACGTCGGCCGGATCCAGGCGAAGACCCTGCGCTGCCCGCTCAGCGCGCAGAGCGTGGCTTTCGGCGCTGTCGAGCGCCAGCAAGAAGGTCGTGACCGGCAGCTTGCGGCGCCGGTCGATGCGAACGTAGACGAGGTCCTTCGCATCGAACTCGAAGTCGAGCCAGGATCCGCGATACGGGATGACCCGCGCCGCGAACAGGAACTTGCCCGAAGCGTGGGTCTTGCCCTTGTCGTGGTCGAAGAAGACGCCGGGCGAGCGGTGCATTTGCGAGACGATGACCCGCTCGGTGCCGTTGACGACGAAGGTGCCGTTGTCCGTCATCAACGGCATGTCGCCCATGTAGACGTCCTGCTCCTTGATGTCGCGGACGGAGCGCGCGCCGGTCTCTTCGTCGATATCCCACACCACCAGGCGCAGGATCACCTTGAGCGGCGCCGCGTAGGTCATGCCGCGCTGCTGGCATTCCTCCACGTCGTACTTGGGCTCCTCGAACTCGTATTTGACGAATTCCAGCGTGCCACGCTCGGAAAAGTCCTGGATCGGGAACACCGACTTGAACACCTCCTGCAGGCCCGAATCCGGGCGGTCGTCGGGCGCGACTTCCCGCTGCAGGAACTGCTCGTACGAGGTTTTCTGCACCTCGATGAGATTGGGCATCGGCACGGCCGCCATGATGCGGCCGAAATTCTTGCGGACGCGCTTGCGGCCCACAAACCTGTTAGCCATGAATGCTCCTCGCTCTCCTGGACAAGCCCACTTGGGAGTGCACAGGCTGCGCACTCTTTGAATGCGCCGCTGCACTCGTCTCAGCAGCAGGCCCTCGGCCTCGCCATTCGCTCAACTCCCGTCCAGGCACCACTGTGCAGGCGCGGGCGACCGAATAGCCGACGGCAACACCCGATCGCGACGACGTCGCGGCATCGGCGGGTGTTGCCACTGGGCTCGCGCATCCACTTTCCCGGCCGCAGAAGAGCCTATGCGGGTAGATGCGGTTTGTGGGAATCGGGTCGACAGCCATCCCGGCGGAAAACGCCGCTTTCTCGCTTGATCCCAGATATAGCAGGCGATGTTGCGCTTGCCAAGGCCGCGGATGAAACCTTTACGTCACCCGGCACACAAGCCTGCTCTACTTCACTTCGACGGTGGCGCCGGCCTCTTCCAGCTTTTTCTTGATTTGCGCGGCCTCGTCCTTCTTCACGCCTTCCTTGATCGGCTTCGGCGCCGCTTCCACGAGATCCTTGGCTTCCTTCAGCCCGAGCCCGGTGATCGCGCGCACCTCCTTGATGACGTTGATCTTTTTGTCGCCAAACGCGGCAAGGATGACGTCGAATTCATCCTTTTCCTCGACCGCCTCGGCGGCGGGAGCGCCACCCGGAGCGGCGGCGGCCGCGACCGGAGCGGCGGCCGATACCCCCCACTTCTCTTCCAGCATCTTGCTGAGTTCGGCGGCTTCGAGAACCGTCAGGCTCGACAGATCGTCAACCAGTTGCGCCAGATTCGCCATGCTTCGCTCTCCTTGATGTTTGCCCCGGCTCGGGCTGCGCCGCCCGACCCATGATGGTGTTCACTTCGATGATCCGTTCAAGCGGCCTCTGAGTCGGGCTCGGGGGCGCCGGGATCGTTTGCTTTTGCATACGCGGCAAGAACGCGCGCGAGCTGTCCGCCCGGCGCCTGCAGGATGCCCGCGATGCGGGTCGCCGGCGTCTGGATGAGACCGACAAGGGTGCCGCGCAACTCGTCGAGGGACGGCAGCGTCGCCAGCGCCTTGATCCCCTCCGCGTCCAGCACCTGTTCGCCGAAGCCGCCACCCAGCACGACCAGCTTGGGATGGGTCTTCGCGAAGTTCACCACGACCTTCGCCGCGGCAACCGGATCCGCGGAATAGGCGATGGCCGTAGGTCCCCTGAACATGGGCGTCAACCCCGCGAAGCGGGTGCCCTCGATCACTCGCCACACCAGCCGGTTCTTGGTCACTTTGAAGGCGGCGCCGGCCTCCCGTGTCTGCTTCCGCAGCGCCCCCAACTCGGCGACCGTCATCCCCGAATAGTGGGCCACGACGATGATCGCCGTCCGCTGCAAGGCGTCGCTCATCTCCGCGACGAACTGCTCTTTCTCTCTGCGATCCACAGCATTCTCCTTACCCGGAGCCGCTCCATCGAGCGATCATCCGAAGCGCGGCCGCACCCGTGGGCGCAAGCCGCCATACGATCATCCTGTCCGGGTTCGATCGCGCCGCTATGCCCGGGCGACACTCCGGTGGCGGCGCATGTGAGAACCCCGTCTATGCAGGCGGATCGCCCATTATGACCGGAGCCACCGACCTTGCGGCGGGAACCGGACACCTGCAGTCTCGGACAGGCTGGAGGCGACGACTGGCGCCGCCTCCGCTTATTTCCGTGTCGAGCGTCTTCTATACCGAAGCCGCCACCATCGGCAAGCCATTCCGCACCGCCCGTCGCCTTCGCGTCAGCCGCCGGACACGGTGGCGACGTTGACCCGGACACCGGGGCCCATGGTCGAGCTGAGGCTGGCGCGCAGCAGGTACGTGCCCTTGGCGCCGCTCGGCTTGGCCTTGATGAGCGCGTCGATGAAGGCGCGGACGTTCTCGCGCAATGCCTCGGGCGTGAAGCTGGCCTTGCCGACGCCGCCGTGCACGATGCCCGCCTTCTCGGCCCGGAACTGGATCTGGCCGGCTTTGGCCTCGCGGATCGCCGCCGCCACGTCCATGGTGACCGTCCCCAGCTTGGGGTTCGGCATCAGCCCGCGCGGCCCGAGGATCTTGCCGAGCCGCCCGACGACCGCCATCATGTCCGGCGTCGCAATGCAGCGATCGAAGTCGATCTGCCCCTCCTGGATGCGGGCCGCCAAGTCCTCGGCGCCGACGACGTCGGCGCCCGCCGCTTCGGCGTCGGCCGCCTTGTCGCCCTTGGCGAACACGGCGATGCGCACCGACTTGCCGGTGCCGTTCGGCAGCGAAACGACGCCGCGCACCATCTGGTCTGCATGACGCGGGTCGACGCCGAGGGAGACGGCGAGTTCGACCGTCTCGTCGAACTTGGCCTTGGCGTTGTCCTTGACCAGGCGGATGGCTTCGCCGAGATCGTAGTGGGCCGCACGGTCGATGGACGCGTACGCGGCCCGAAGCTTTTTTCCCTTGCGCGCCATTGTGCTACTCCACCACCTCGATGCCCATGGATCGCGCCGAGCCGGCGACCATGCGCATCGCGCCTTCGATGTCCTTGGCGTTGAGGTCCACCATCTTGGCCTCGGCGATATCGCGCACCTGATCGCGGGTGACGCGGCCGGCGACATCACGGACCACGTCCTTGCTGCCCTTGGCGACCCCTGCGGCCTTCTTGATCAGATAGCTGGTCGGCGGGGTCTTGGTGACGTACGTGAAGGTCCGATCAGCGAACGCGGTGATCACCACCGGCACCGGCATGCCCTGTTCGAGGTTCTGGGTGGCGGCATTGAACGCCTTGCAGAACTCCATGATGTTGAGACCGCGCTGGCCCAATGCGGGACCGATGGGCGGCGACGGATTGGCCTGCCCGGCCGGAACCTCCAGCTTGATGTAACCGATGATCTTTTTTGCCATAGGGTCACCTCAGTTTTTCTGTTCGTTTACCGAGGGCGCGGTGCGGCCCTGGCCGGCCTCCCGCGCACGATACCGATCCCGGCGGACCGGCAATTAGTTTCCCGTCGTCGTTTCCTTAGGCCGTCTCTGGTCCTTACGACGTCTCTGGTCCCGATCCCCTTACGACTTCTCCACCTGTGAATACTCCAGTTCGACCGGGGTCGCCCGCCCGAAGATGGAGACCGCCACCTTCAACCGGGCCCGCTCCTCGTCGACGTCCTCGACCGTGCCGTTGAACGACGTGAACGGCCCGTCGCACACCCTCACCTGCTCGCCGATCTCGAACACGATCGACGGCTTGGGGCGATCGATCCCCTCCTGCACCTGGTGACGGATGCGCTCGGCCTCGGCCTCGGTGATCGGCGTCGGCCGCCCGCGGTTGCCGAGGAAGCCGGTGACCTTCGGGGTGTTCTTGACCAGATGCCAGGAATCGTCGGTCATCTCCATCTTGACCAGCACGTAGCCCGGGAAGAACTTGCGCTCGGAGGAGACCTTGGCGCCGCGCCGCACCTCCACAACCTCCTCGGTCGGCACCAGGACCTGCTCGATGACGTCCGACATCCCGGCCTGCTTGGCCTGCTCGTCGATGGACAGGGCGACCTTGCGCTCGAAGCCCGAGTACACGTGGATCACATACCACTGCGCCGCCATCGATCAGCCTCCGAAGCCAAGGAACAGCCGGATCCCGATGCTGAGCATGAAATCCACGGCCGAAAAGAACAAGGCGGCGAGAAATACCATGATCAGGACCATGCCGGTGGAGATCGCCGTCTCCTTCCGCGTCGGCCACGTGACCTTGGAAGCTTCCTGACGAACCTCCCGAATGAACTGGGCTGCGTTGGTAATTGCCATCGATCCTGTCTTGCTTGTGGCAGGGGCAGCAGGATTCGAACCCGCGACCTGCGGTTTTGGAGACCGCCGCTCTACCAGCTGAGCTATACCCCTAACGTCGTCTCAAGCTCCTGTTGTCGTCGCGATCCGCTGTCAGCCGGGCCTGCTAATCTGCTATTCGATGATCTTGGCGACGACGCCGGCGCCGACGGTGCGGCCGCCCTCGCGGATGGCGAAGCGGAGCCCCTCGTCCATGGCGATCGGCGAGATGAGCTGCACCTCCATCGAGATGTTGTCCCCCGGCATCACCATCTCCGTCCCCGACGGCAGGTTCACCGTCCCGGTCACGTCCGTGGTCCGGAAGTAGAACTGCGGGCGGTAGTTGGCGAAGAACGGCGTGTGCCGACCGCCCTCCTCCTTCGTCAGGATGTACGCCTCGCACGAGAACTTGGTGTGCGGCGTGATCGTCCCCGGCTTGGCCAGAACCTGGCCGCGCTCCACGTCGTCGCGCTTGGTGCCGCGCAGAAGAACCCCGATGTTGTCGCCCGCCTCGCCCTGATCCAGAAGCTTCCGGAACATCTCGACGCCCGTGCAGATCGTCTTGGTCGTCGGCCGGATGCCGACGATCGCCACCTCCTCGCCGACCTTGATCACGCCCCGCTCCACACGACCAGTCACCACCGTGCCGCGCCCGGAGATCGAGAACACGTCCTCGATCGGCATCAGGAACGGCTGGTCCTTCGGACGCTCCGGCTGCGGCACGTAGTCGTCAACCGCCTGCATCAGCTCCAGGATCGAGCTCTTGCCCATCGTCTCGTCGCCGCCCTCCAAAGCAAACAGCGCCGAGCCCTTGACGATCGGAATGTCGTCCCCCGGAAAATCATAGCTCGACAAAAGCTCCCGAAGCTCCAGCTCCACCAGCTCCAAAAGCTCCGGATCGTCGACCTGGTCCACCTTGTTCAAATACACAACAATCGCCGGAACACCCACCTGGCGCGCCAGAAGAATGTGCTCGCGGGTCTGCGGCATCGGCCCGTCCGCCGCCGACACCACCAAAATCGCCCCGTCCATCTGCGCCGCGCCCGTGATCATGTTCTTCACGTAGTCCGCATGGCCCGGACAATCCACATGCGCATAGTGCCGGTTCGCCGTCTCGTACTCCACATGCGCCGTCGAAATCGTGATCCCGCGCGCCTTCTCCTCCGGCGCCTTGTCGATCTGGTCGAACGGAACGAACGACGCCCCGCCCGTCTCCGCCAAAATCTTGGTGATCGCCGCCGTCAACGTCGTCTTGCCATGATCGACATGACCAATCGTCCCAACATTGCAGTGCGGCTTCGTCCGCTGAAACTTCGCCTTCGCCATTGTCGTTCGCCCGGTCCAAAAAGCCAAAAGATCCAGTCACGCAACGTCACCGCCCGGACCTGCGCCGGCCGGCATCCGCGCGTTCGGCGCGTTAGCCGCTCAGCAAACTGGAGCGGGTGATGGGAATCGAACCCACGTGACCAGCTTGGAAGGCTGGGGCTCTACCATTGAGCTACACCCGCGCCGCCGGCACCCAACCGATGCACCCCAGCGGAGCGCCCGGAGGAGGACCGGAAACTGGTGGAGGGGGTTGGATTCGAACCAACGTAGGCGTACGCCAACGGGTTTACAGCCCGTCCCCTTTAGCCACTCGGGCACCCCTCCGGCACGCCGCGATCGCCGGCAAACCGGCGCTCCGGACCCTGCCAATACGGTTTTTCGCCGACGGTTGTCAATGCTATGCAACGGTGCGTTCAAAGAATGCACCATTGCTTCACGTAACCTCTTGATTGTCGAGCACACTACGACCCATTCCGCTGAATCATTGAAATGAGCCTGCGCACCGGAAAAACAAACAACACCGGCCCGCCGGATCGACGCGATGCGGCGGAAGCCGTTGTCGGTCGCGTGCATCCAATGGTAAGCAGCGCCATGAACAAGCGCAAGCCCCGCACGGCGCCCGCCCGACCGCGCCCGCAGAAACGCCGAAACCGGGAGCTTGCCAGTCAAGAAGCCACAACCCAGGGCGCTCAAGGTCAGGGCGCTCAAGGTCAGTACGCTCAAGGTCAGGGCGCTCCAAGTCCGGACAGCCCGGATCAACCAGCCTCGGGTCAGGGAGCCAGGGGTCGCGGCGGCGACGGGCGCATCTGGCTCTACGGCGTGCACACGGCGTGCGCCGCGGCGGCGAACCCGCGGCGCCGCTGCCATCGGCTTGTCGCCGCGCCCGCCTGCGCCGACCGGCTGCGCGCAGCGGCCAAGGAGGCCGGCGCGCCGCGGCCGGCCGTGGAGACCGGCTGCAGAGAGGATCTGGACGCGCTGCTGCCCCCGGGTGCGGTGCACCAGGGCCTCGCGGTGCTGGCCGATCCGCTCCCCGACATCACGATCGAGGCGCTCATCGCCGCGATCGAACCATCCGGAACCGTCCGCATCGTGGTGCTCGATCAGGTCACCGATCCCCGCAACGTCGGCGCCATCCTGCGCTCGGCGGCGGCGTTCGGCGCCAGCGCCGTCGTCGTGCAGGATCGCCACGCCCCGCCGATCACCCCGGTGCTCGCCAAGGCCGCTTCCGGCGCCCTGGAGCAGGTGCCGATGGTGCGGGTCGTCAACCTGACCCGCGCGCTTCGCCAACTGCAGGCAGCCGACGTGTGGTGTCTCGCCCTGGATCCCGAAGCTGACGACGTCATCGCCGCCGAGAGCGGCGTGCGGCGCGCCGCGGTCGTCATCGGCGCCGAGGGCGCCGGTCTGCGCCCGCTGGTGCGGGATACCTGCGACCGGCGGCTCCGCATCCCCATCGCCGTCGCCATCGGCAGCCTCAACGCCGCCGCCGCTGCGACCATCGCGCTCTACGAACTCGCCCGCACATCCGGCAGCTGTGCGACTGAGGGCGCAGCGGAGCATGGTTAACAAATTGTTCTCCTCATCCGCAAATCGTTAACAATGCGTTAATCACGAACAGAACAAAACGATATCATTGAACGATCACTTATGCAACATCTCTGCAGGAGCGCCTGCCGCCGGCGCAGAGGCCGATGCGACCCGGCGGGGGACGCCAAACAGTGGCTGCGGCGGCTTGACGCAGGCGTCGAGAGCATGTATGTTCATAATTCGTACTATATTCGTTCTGTATACGCAGCCGGAGTGTCCTCAATCGAGACGCGAAACGCCCCATGCAACATTCTACCTGTAGCAAAATCATTGTCTGTCAAAGACTTAGCGGCGATTCTGCATACATCGGAGTACTTCTGCATAGGCCCGACCGGAGACAAGGGTGACGTTTTGGACCGGAGACATGGGTAACACTTTTCCGTTTTCGTTCATGCTTCCGGTTGTTGTTGCGGCTGTGGGGTTGTGGGCAGCGCCTTTGCGCTGTCCACCAAATCCACAGCCGATGAGCGCTGCTTGCGCCGGCGGTAGGGCGCCCGTCGCCGCTCACCGTGGGGGCGAACATGCAGGGTCGTGCGGTCGAGGACACCGAGGTCGATGTCGAAGTAGCCCACCATCCAGTCGCCGCTCTCGAGTTCGACCAGCGCCACCGGCTCGCCAGCCAGCGCCCGGGTGACATGCACGTGCTCGCCCCGCCAGCGGATCGTCCCCTGCCCGGAGACCTTGCGCACCACCGCGTCGGCATCGTAGACCGGCTCGATCAGCCGTTTCGGCCATGGCCGCGGCGATGGCGCATACACTTTGGCCGGCGGCACCTGGCCCAATGCCTCGTGCGGCCGAACCACGTTGTAATCAAGGCGAAACTCATCGAAGCGCAACTGCTGCTCCGCCGTTGTCGCGGCCGGAGGATCCGCCGTCGCCTCGCGCAGCGTGCGGTGGAAGCGTTCATGTCCGCCATTCTGATCCGGCCGGCCAGGAGCGATCCGCTCCGGCCGGATGCCCAGCTTCAGCCACCACACCGACAACCCCGACAAGCCCCCAAGACCATGCGGCGCCGAAAACGGCGGGCCGTTGTCCACCCGCATCACCCGCGGCAGGCCATGCTCCTTGAACAGCCGCTCGAATACCGGCTGTGCCGCCTCCACCGTCGTCCTCGCCATGTGCCGGCAGCACAACAAATACCGGCTCGCCGTGTCGCTCACCGTCAACGGCTCGCAGCGACGGCCGTTGCCCACGCGAAACCAGCCCTTCAAATCCGCCGCCCAAACATCCCCAGGCAAGGACGCCGCCGTCAGCGGCCGAGCCTCTACGACCACTCCACCACGCCGCCGGCGCCGCCGAACCAGATCATGACGCCGCAGCAAATCCCCGATCGTGCTCGCCGCAGGCCACGAAACCTCCGGGTGATCCATCGCCAGACGCGCCCTGAGCTTCTTCGGACCCCACCGCGGGCGCCGAACTCGAAGATCCACAATCATCGCCGCAACGTCCCCGCCAATCGCCCGCGCAAACCGATGCGGCCGACGCGACCGCTCCTCAACACCCGACGGACCCTCCACGCGGTACCGGCCAAGCAACTTGTAACCCGTCTTCCGGCTGATCCCATACCGCTCGCACAACGACGTCATCGTGTCCTCACCACACAAACACGCCGCAACAAACTCCATCCGCTCGTCCATGGCACAGGTCTCTCTCCAAGGCATCGGCAGGCCCTCCCCGCCAATACAAAACCTGTCACCCATGTCTCCGGTCTAGACCGTTACCTATGTCTCCGGTTCATACCCATACATCGCAAACGCTGAATCGGACACATTTCGAGTAGCATCAATGACTTACCGGCCGCTGGCGTGATCGAAACCGGCCTGAACGGACGTGTTTTTCGTCGAATTTCAATGTCGGACTGGTTGAAGAATATCCGAAACAGTGTGCGTAGCGGTTGTTGCGCGGCACCTGCGAGCGGGACGGCGCTTCGGCGGCTACAACGGCCACACCCACAGCAGCATCGGGGTGGCGACGCAGACGATCAGCACCTCCAGCGGCAAGCCCATGCGCCAGTAGTCCCCGAACTTGTAGCCGCCAGGGCCGAGCACCAGGGTGTTGTTCTGGTGGCCGATTGGCGTCAGGAAGGCGCAGGATGCGCCGACCGCCACCGCCATCAGGAAGGTGTCGACGTTGCAGTGCAGCGTGTCGGCGACCGACATCGCGATGGGCGCCATCACCACCGCCGTCGCCGCGTTGTTGAGGATGTCCGACAGGGTCATGGTCAGCACCATCACCAACACCAGGATCACCGCGGGCGGCAGGCTCGCTGCCGCATCGACCAGCGCCCCCGCCATCAGGTCCGTGGTGCCGCTGCTTTGCAGCGCGCCGCCGATCGGGATCATCGCGCCGAGCAGCACGATCACCGGCCAGTCCACTGCCTTGTAGACGCCCCGCAGCGGCACGGTGTTGAGGAGCACCATCGCCGCAACCGCCATAGCCAGGGCGATCGGCATGCTGACCACATCGAGCGCCGCGGCCGCCACCGCGGCGGCGAACGCGGCGACGCTGACGAGGGCGAACCGGCCGCTGTCGATCTGCAGGTAGCGGTCGGCGAGCGGCAGGCAACCGAGCGCCGAGACGATCTCCTGCAGGCGGTCCGCGTCCCCCTGCAGTAACAGAACGTCGCCAGTGCGAAAGCGGAGGTTCTTGAGGCGGCCATGGAAAGGCTCGCCCTGCCGCGACACCGCGATGAGGCTGGCGCCGAACCGCTGGCGCAGCCGAAGCGCCGCCGGCGACCGTCCTTCGATCCAGCAGTTGGTGGGGATGGCGGCCTCGATAAGCGCCGAGCGCTCGCCGCCGAACAGCGACGGCTCATGGGCATCAACGCTGTCGACCGGCTTGAGCGCAAGGGCCGACAGCACAGCGTCGAGCGTCTCCGAGCCGGCGCGGATGACGACCACGTCGTCGGCCCTGAGCAGCGTCGCTCGCCCCGAGCGGTCGATGCGCCGGTTGTCACGGATCACCGCCAGCACGTCCGCGTCGTGCTCCCCGGCTCGCTTCGCCAGGTCTTCGAGCGCGCCTCCATCCGCCTCGCTTTTTTCGGGGACGCCCGCCTCCGTCACATAGCTCTCGATGTGGAACATGTCCCGCGGCGACATCGCCGCCTGTCGCGCCTTCGGAATCAGGCGCCATCCGGCCAAGGCCACGAAGGCGATACCAGTTACCGCAACCGCGCCGCCGACCGGCGCGAAATCGAACATGGAAAACGGCGTGCCCGTCTCCTCGCCGCGGAAAGCGGCCACGATGATGTTGGGCGGCGTACCGATCAGGGTCACCAGTCCGCCGAGGATGGACGCGAACGAAAGCGGCATCAGCACCAGCGCCGGAGACCGCTTCGCCTTCTCCGCCGATGAGAGCGCCGCCGGCATCAACATCGCCAGCGCGCCGACGTTGTTCATCACCGCGGAGAGCGCGCCGGCGACCGCCGACAGCACCCCGATGTGGACGGTCGGCGACGAGACCGGCGGCAGCAGGTGGCGGGCGATCAGGCCGACGGCGCCCGAGTTGATCAGGCCGCGGCCGATGATCAGCACCAGGGCGACGGTGACGGTGGCCGGATGACCGAAGCCGAGGAACGCTTCGGACGCCGGCACCGCCCCCGCCGCCACCGCGATGAGCAGCGCGACGAACGCGACCAGATCATAGCGCCACCGTCCCCAGATGAAGAATCCAAGCAGACAGACTAGAAGCCCCGCCAGGAAGGCCTGTTGATACCACATGGAGCCTGGCCCCTGCCGTGGAGGATCGACGCCCGCGCTGCGCGCGCCCCGACGTCACCATAGGCCCCCGGCAGGCCGCGTGACTACCCCAGCACCGTCACGCGCCGGGCCCACGGGCTTCCGGCAGCGCGGGCCGCAAAGCGGCGGTCGAACGTGACCACCTCGGAGTTTCGCTCTTCGGCCAAGGCCAGATAGAGGCAGCCGTACGCCGGGTGATCGAGGGCGACGGCGATGCTCAGCGCCAACTCCGCAAGACGCGCCGCCGGAAGGAGTTCCGTGACCAAGCCGGGCAAGGCCTGAATCGCGGCCGTCGCCTGCTCCATGCTGACGTCGCCCGTCGCCGTCTTCCGCCACGCCGCATTGACGACTTCCGCGATCAGCAGATCGGGCGCAAGCAGTGCTCGATGCGTCTTCAGAATCTCTACCGCCGCTGGCGATCCCTCTTCATCGAACACCCACTTGCAGGCGACGCTGGCATCGACAACGAAGCTCATCTGCGGTCGCGGTCGGCACGGATGACGTCTGTGGAGTCGAGCGTCGCCGCCCTCGACGTCATGGCCCGGATCCGGTTGGCGATGGCCAGCCTTTCAGCCGGTGAGAAGCCTGCCGCCTGTGCAAGCACACTGCGCAATTCCTGTTCCAGAGAGCGGCCATGCAGCCTCGCCTTTTCCTTCAAGCCTGCCACGACCGCTTCATCCAAATTCCGCACAATGACTTGCGCCACCACCGACCTCCCCCGCCCGCACCGATAACAAAGCTGCGCTGATATCGAATATGATAGCGTCATTTCCGCGACACTGCAATCCGGAGGACCTGCCGACGACCACCCTTGCACCATCGTTGCCGTGTCGCCCGCCCGGCGCCGAGCGTCCCGTTGCACGAACGCTCGCGATGCCGTACGTCGTGCGGCGGGATCGGGCGACGGAGGGCTACAGGTGCGCTTGCAGGGGCAGGAGCGGATCGCGGCGGCGCCCGAGGTCGTTTGGGCGGCGCTGCACGACCCGGCGGTGCTGAAGCGGTGCCTCCCCGGCTGCGAAAGCCTGGAAGCGCGCGATGCCGCCCATTACGACGCCGTGGCGTCCGTCAAGATCGGGCCCATTTCGGCACGATTTTCCGGGACGTTGACGATATCCGAAGCGGACCCGCCGCACGCTTACCGCATCGCCGGCGATGCCAGCGGCGCTGCCGGGTTTGTCCGCGGCATGGCGTCGGTCACCCTTGCTCCCGACGACGCGCCCAGCGACGGCCCCGGCGGTGGGGGCACGCTGCTGAGCTACGACGCGGACGCCACCGTCGGCGGCAGGATGGCGCAGGTGGGCGCCCGTCTGATCGACGCCAGCGCCCGCAAGATGGCAGAAGCGTTTTTCGCGTGCCTGAGCGGCGCGGTGGCTGAAACCGACGCCGTGGCGCGAACGCCGATCGCGGCGGCGGCGCGCGCCGAGCGGCAGTCGCGCCGGCGGGCGGCGTGGACCGCCGCAGGACTGGGTATCGCGGTGGTTCTACTGTATGGTCTGCTGTGGTTGCTGTAGGAACACCTTGGATCCGCGTGTCGGAGGAAAGGAACTCATGAGTACGGTCCCTCTCCGGATGACCGTCAACGGCGCGGCTGTCGCGCTCGATGTGGAGCCGCGCATGCTCCTGGTCGAAGTGCTGCGCGAGCAACTCGGCCTCACTGGCGCCCACGTCGGCTGCGACACCAGCCAATGCGGCGCCTGTGTCGTGCAGGTGGGCGAGCAGAGCGTCAAGTCGTGCACCATGCTGGCGGTGCAGGCGGATGGCGCCGAGGTGACCACCATCGAGGGGCTCGGCGCCCCGGGCGCCCTGCATCCGATGCAACAGGCCTTTCGTGATCACCACGGTTTGCAGTGCGGGTTCTGCACGCCGGGCATGGTGATGAGCGCCATCGACCTCGTGCGGCGCGAACCCGACCCGGACGAGCACCAAGTGCGCGACTGGCTGCACGGCAACCTGTGCCGCTGCACCGGCTATCAGAACATCGTCGCCGCCGTTCTGGCCGGCGCCGGCGCCCTGCGCGGAACCGACGCCACATGCAGCGCGCCTGCCAGTTCG
The DNA here is from genome assembly GCA_016710335.1 of Rhodospirillales bacterium. Lineage (NCBI taxonomy): Bacteria > Pseudomonadati > Pseudomonadota > Alphaproteobacteria > Rhodospirillales > Rhodospirillales bacterium. The sequence continues at coordinate 315,418 of JADJXQ010000003.1, read as the reverse complement.
AATCTCGGGCGCTGATCCGTTGCACGCCTTCTCGTATCATCGCGCCCGGACCGTCACCGAAGCCGTGCAGCAGGTCGGGGCTTCAGACGCCGCCGCCTTCCTTGCCGGCGGCATGACCCTGATTCCGGCGCTGAAGCTGCGCTTGGCGGCGCCGTCGCTGCTGGTCGATGTGGGCAGCCTTGGCGCCCTGCGGGCAATCACCGCCGAGCGCGACCTCGTCACCATCGGCGCCCTCGCCAGTCATGCGTCCGTGGCGGAATCCCCGGTGGTACAGGAACGACTGCCGGCGGTCGCCGCCCTCGCCGCCGGCATCGGCGATGCGCAGGTGCGCAACCGCGGCACCATCGGCGGCTCCCTCGCCAACAATGATCCCGCTACCGACTACCCCGCCGCCGTGCTCGCCCTCGCCGCGACGATCCACACGGACCGCCGGGCCATCGCCGCCGACGCCTTTTTCATCGGCATGTTCGAGACGGCGCTGGCTTCCGACGAGTTGATCACTGCGATCGCGTTTCGCCGCCCCCGGCGCGCTGCCTACGTCAAGTTCTCCCGTCCCGGTTCAGGCTACGCCCTCGCCGGCGTGTTCGTCGCCGAGACCGCCGACGGCCCCCGCGTCGCCGTCACCGGCGCCGGCCCCTGCGTTTTCCGGGTTCCGGAGATCGAGGCGGCGCTCGCCACACGCTTTGCTCCCGACGCCATCGCCGAAGACGCCGTAGCGCCGGACGACCTGATCAGCGACCTGCACGCCTCCGCCGAATACCGCGCCCACCTCGTTTCGGTCGTGGCAAGGCGCGCCATAGCCGCGGCCGTGGCCGCCCCGCTGCGGCAAACCTTGTAAGCAGCAGCGAGACGGAGTATGCGTGCGGGCGGATTTAGACAACCCGGGTGCGCCCGAGGCAAAAGGCCGACTTCGCACTCGATCGGCCATCGCTCCATTCAACGCACGGAGACCTGCATGCTTTTTCGTGTGCTCTTGCTGTTGGTCGTGGCCGCCGGGTCGGCGCCGGCCGCCGCGTCCGACGCCCAAGGTCGCTTCGCGCCGAAGGGCGCCGGACAGGTCACCTGCGAGCAGTTCCTCCAGGCGCTGGAGGCCCGGAAGGAGAACGCGATCCTGGCTGTCGGCTGGATGGAGGGGTTCCTCACCGCCATGAACCAGGGCCTGCCGAACACCTTCGACATCGCGCCGTGGCAGAACAGTGAAGCCCTCATCGGGCTCGTCAAGCACAATTGCGAACAAAACAAGGACCAGCGCTTCCTCGCCGTCGTCGCTTCGCTGATCGATTTTCTCAAGGACCAGCGCCTTGAGGAAGCCTCCGAGATGATCGTCGCCGAGTCCGGTGAAAAGAAGGTGGCAATCTACAAGGCCGTCATGAAAAACGTTCAGGAGAAGCTCATCGCCAAAGGCATGCTCGAAGGCGGCGCCGATGGCCAGTTCGGTCCCAAGACCAAGACCGCGCTGGAAGCCTTCCAGACCGAGCAGAAGATCGAGGTCACGGGTCTCCCCGATCAACAGACCCTCTGGCGGTTGCTGGGCAATCCTCAGTCAGGCTAGGCGTCAGGCGTCCGGCCGGATAGCGCTACTCACGCGCCGAGCCCCCAGAACGCCGCGATGCGGCGGGACGCGCAGATGTTCCAGTCCTCGATGTAGGGCGCGGGACTGCCGCAGCCGTCCTCCGGATCGATGGGAACGGCATGGCCCATGCCGGAGATCGTCCACAACTCCACCACCGCCTCTCCGTCCTTCACGTGCACCGCGTGCCGGAAGCGGCCGGGCTTCTCCTCGACCGCGTCCGGCGCTTGGTCGATGCCGTGCATCGCCGTCCACTGCTTGACCAGGTTCTCGGCGTTGATGTAGGCGACGATCCCATCATCGCTGCCATGCCAGACGGAGACCCGCGGCCATGCCGGTTCGCCCCGAGTCGGATGCTCGGCAGCGGACCGCACCAACTGCGTCCAGTCCGAGGTGGCTTCGCCGCCCGGCGCGCCGTCCCGCATGCAGCGCACACCCTGGTAGTACGCTGACAGACTCCCCTCTGCCTGAACGCAGCCGTAGGGCACCCCGGCGATGATGGCGCCGCCGGCAAACAGCCGCGGATGGCGGGCCAGCATCACGGCGGTCATGGCGCCGCCCGCCGACACGCCGGTGATGTAGACGCGCGCCGGAGCGATGGCATAACGGCGCACCGCGTCGTCGATCATGCGCCGGATCGCGCCCGCCTCGCCGCCGTCCCCCTCGACCGCTCCGTCACCGGCGAGGAACCAGTTGAAGCACCGGAGCGGGTTGTTGGACAGCCGCTGCTCGGGCAGCAGCAGCACGAACTTCAGATCGTCGGCCAGGCTCGTCCAGCCGGTCTCGTCATCGTAGTCCGCCGCCGATTGGGTGCACCCGTGCAACGCGACGACGAGGGCGCGCTCGCCTGCCGGCAGGCCTTGCGGGACGTAAACCCGCGCATCCAACTCGCCGCCGCCGAGAGAAACCTCCCGTGCCGGCGTCTCCTGCTCGGCGCACGCCACGGCGATGCTCAGCAGCAACACAAAAGCCAGTCGAAGACACCGCACCCGCCTGCCCCTCGTCATGATCGTTCTCCGTCTGCCGCCATCTTGCTTCCCGGCCGGGAAATGGCAAGATGTGGCGCATGCGACGCGATGAAGCCATCGACATCCTGACCCGCCACCGGGACCAGATCCGTAGCCTCGGTGTCAAGCGGCTCGCCCTGTTCGGGTCCACTGCCCGCGACCAAGCCGGGCCGGAGAGCGACATCGATATTCTGGTCGAACTCGACGGGCGTCGCCGCGAGCACGATGTGAACGAGCTGACACTCATGGGCTATTTCGGCGACCTTTTCGGCCGTCCGGTCGACGTCTGCACGCCAGCGACCCTGAAGCCGTTTCACCGCGCCAACGTGCTCGCGGAGGCCATCGAGATTTATCCGCGGCCAACTCGGCCCGCGAACTACCCGCCGGAGGACATCGTGCCGGAACGCAGCCCGCGCCAGAGACTGCAGGACATGCTGGAGGCAATTGAGGAGGCGCTGACGTTTGCCGACGGAAAGGCCTTCGAGGATTACCTTCGAGACCCGCTGCTTCGTCGCGGGATTGAACGCAGCGTTGAAGTCATTTCCGAGGCGTCCCGCCATCTGCCCGAGCAGTTGCGGGGGCCCTACCCGCACATCGCTTGGAAGCAGATCCGGGACATTGGCAACGTGCTCCGCCATGCCTATCCCGACGTCAACTCCAACCTCATGTGGGAAATCGTGACGGTGCATCTGCCGGCGCTGCGGCCGGTTGTGGAAGAGATAATCGCCGAAGTGGACCGCCGCGAAGGCCGTGCCTGAAACAACGCGGGGGCGCTACCGGAACAGCGCCTTGGGAAGCCACGTGGCGAGTTCGGGAAACGCGGCGAGCACGGCCAGCGCCGCAAGCTGGATGACGACGAACGGCACGATGCCGCGGTAGATGGCCATGGTCGAGACGCTCGGCGGGGCCACGCCACGGAGATAGAACAACGCGAAGCCGAACGGCGGGGTGAGGAAGCTGGTCTGCAGGTTGATCGCCACCATCACCCCGAACCAGATCGGGTTGATGTCCATCTGCAGCAGGATCGGGCCGACGATCGGCACCACCACGAAGATGATCTCGATGAAGTCCAGGAAAAACCCGAGCAGGAACATCACAAGCATCACCGCCAGCATTGCGCCGAAGGCGCCGCCCGGCATTTCCTTCAACACGTCGGCGACCAGGGTGTCGCCGCCGAAGCCGCGGAACACCAGCGAGAACACCGACGCGCCGAGCAGGATCACGAACACCATGGAACTGATCATCAGCGTGGAGCGCATGACCTCCTGCAGCACTCCCGAGGCGTAGACCCGCCACAGCGACACCACCAGCCCCCAGAAGACGCCGACACACATTATCACCGCCGCCAGGAAGGCAATGACGTCAAGGGTCGGCAGCACGTTGCGCTGCATGCGCAGATCCAGAAAGCTGGTCACCATGATCTGGCCGACAAGGCAAATGCCGGCGACATAGATCGGCATGTCGCCCTGGGAGTCGAACAGGCCGTGCCGCCGCGGTTTACCGCCGGTGGCAGAGCGGGTGCGTCCGGCCAGGAACAGCGCGCCGATGGAGCCGACGGCGGCGGCCTCGGTGGGGGTCGCGACGCCGCCGAGGATCGAGCCAAGCACGGCGAGCATGAGGATCGCGGGCGGCAGCAGCACGGTCAGCACCCGCCGGCCCACGTGCTCGACCACTACGCCCTCGCCCACCAGCGCCGGGCAGGATTGGGGGCTGATCACCGCCTTGACGAGGATCCACCCCATGTAGAACGCCACCAGCACCATGCCCGGGATGAAGGCGCCGGCGAACAGATCGATGACCGAAACCGGCTCCGGCGCCCAGTTGCCGACCGCGCGCTGAGCCTCCGCATAGGCGCCTTGCAGGATGTCGCCCAACAACACCAGCACGATCGACGGGGGAATGATCTGACCCAGGGTGCCGGAGGCGCAGATGATCCCGGTCGCCAGCTTCGGGTCGTACCCGGACTTGAGCATTGTCGGCAACGACAAGAGGCCCATGGTCACCACCGTGGCGCCGACGATTCCCGTCGACGCGGCGAGCAGCATGCCGACGAACACCACCGATAGCCCGAGCCCGCCGCGCATCCGGCCGAACAGCATGCCCATGGTTTCCAGAAGCTGTTCCGCGATCCTCGCTCGCTCCAGCATCACCCCCATGAACACGAACAGCGGCACCGCGACCAGCACCTCGTTGACCATGACCCCGAAGTAGCGGGACGACAGGCCACCGAGCAGGCGGAGGTCGAACACGCCGAACGCGTCGCCGATGAAGGCGAAAGCAAGCGCGGTGCCGCCCAGCGAGAACGCTACCGGAAAGCCGAGCAGCAGCACGCCGCAGACGACGGCGAACATCACCAGGCTGAGGAATTCAGCACCCACGCTCACGTGTCCCGATCGGACGACGTCGCGAATTCGGTACGGCCGGCCAGGACCAACGTCGAGCGCAGCGCCAGCGACAGACCCTGCAGTCCCACGGCGAGGCAGAACACCAGGATCACCGTTTTCAGGAGGTAGAGACCCTGCAGGCCGCCGGCCTCGCGGGACTCTTCCAGGCGGCTCCAGGAATCGACGACATAGGGCCAGGCCTCATAGGCGACCATGCCGATCATCGGCGCCAACAACAGCAACGCGCCGCCCAGATCGATCCACGCCTTGTAACGTTGCGAGGCGTCGCGGTAGACGATGTCGACGCGCACGTGCCCTTCCTTGAGGAGCGTGTAGCCGGCGCCGACCATGAACACGACGCCGTGCATCCACACATAGGATTCCTGCAGCCACACGAATCCGACGCTGAACACGTAGCGCATCACCACCACGACGAACGCCACCAGCACCATGGCCAAGGTCAGCCATGAAATCGTCCGGCCGACGCCGTCATTGATGCGGTCGATGGCGTGAACCACGACGGCTGCGATGTCGACGATCCGACCGGCCACGGACGAGAACCTCCCTGTCGTTTTTGTCCCCACCCGCGATCGAGCCGGGAGTTATCGGTCTACCAGCGCGGACCGGTCGTCGTAAACGAGATATCCGAGGGCCTAGTGCACAGACCCATTCGAGAGATTCAGTCGAATGGGTCATCGTGTGCACGAGAATCAAGAGTTGCGTGCAGCAATGGTGCATTCCTTGAATGCGCCACTGCACTAGCGTGCGGCGGGCTGGCGTCAGTGGAAACGGTTGGCGAGCGGGAAGCCGCGCGGCGCCTTCTGCCCCGATTGGCCGCGCTTGCCGATCCACGCATCGAGCGCCGTTTCGGTACGGGTGCCGCCGCCGGCGCGCCAGGACAGGCCTTGTGCGCGCTCGAACGTGACCAGATCCGAAACCTCGCCCTTGGTGTAACGCTGCAGGATCACGCCCTTGCCGCGGATCATCACCGGCACCTCGTCGAGACCGAATACCAGGAGCTTGCGGTTGGCGCCGATGATGGCGACGGCATCGTCACCCGGCTTGATGAACGCGCAGATGGCCGCCTCTTCGTTGGCATCGACGTTCAGCACCTGCTTGCCGTTGCGGGTCTGGGCGACGACCTCGTCCTCCTCCACCACGAAGCCGCGGCCGCGGTCGCTGGCGACCAACAAGCGCCGGCCGGGCTCGTGTACGAACAGCGCCAGCGGCTGATGCGGATCCGGAAGGTCGATCATCAGCCTGAGCGGCTCGCCCTGGCCGCGCCCGCCCGGCAGGCGGTCGCAGGGAAGCGTGTAGAAGCGGCCGTTGGTGGCGAGGCAAAGGAGCTTGTCGGTGGTCTGAGCCGGCACGATGAAGCGGCTGCGATCGCCCTCCTTGTAGGTCACCTTGGCGAGGTCGACGGCGTGACCCCTCATCGCCCGGATCCAGCCCTTTTCCGAGCACAGAACGGTGATCGGCTCCCGCTCGACCAGAGCCTCCATCGGCACCGTCAGCGCCGCCGGCGGCCCGCCGATGTCGGTTCGGCGCCGGCCTAATGCTGTGTCCGGGCCGAACGCCTTCCGCACTTCGGCAATATCCGTCGCGATCGCCTTCCAGCGCCGCCCCTCGTCGGCGAGCAGCCCCTCCAGGTCGGCGCGCTCCGCCGACAGCGCCTGATGCTCCTTGCGGATCTCGATCTCCTCCAGCTTCCGCAACTGACGGAGGCGCATGTTGAGAACGGACTCGGCCTGTGTTTCCGTCAGATAGAAGCGCGCCATCAATGCCGCCTTGGGATCGTCCTCCTCGCGGACGATGCGGATCACCTCGTCGAGATTGAGGTAGATGACGAGAAAGCCGTCGAGGATCTCGAGACGCCGCTCGATCTTGGCGAGACGATGGCGGCTGCGACGGACCAGCACCTCATGGCGGTGGTCGAGGAACGCCCGCAGCACCTCGCAGAGGTCCATCACGCGCGGCTCGATGCCGCCGTCGAGGACGTTCATGTTGAGGCCGAAGCGGGTCTCCAGTTCGGTCAGCCGAAACATCTGCTCCATCAGCGCCGCCGGATCGGCGCTGCGGCTCTTGGGTTCCAGCACCACCCGCACTTCCTCGGTCGATTCGTCGCGGACGTCGTCGAGAAGCGGCAACCGCCGCGCCGCCAACAACTCGGCGATCTTCTCGATCAGCCGCGACTTCTGCACCTGGTAGGGGATCTCGGTGACGACGATCCACCACAGGCCGTGGCTTCCCTTCTCCACCTGCCAGCGGGCGCGCACCCGGAACGAGCCGCGGCCGGTGCGATAGGCTTCGGCGATGGCGTCGCTCGATTCGACCAGAACGCCGCCGGTGGGGAAGTCGGGGCCGCGGATGTGGCGGACCAGGGTGTCGACGCCGGCGTTGGGGTGCTTGATGAGGTGCTGCAGGGCGTCGCAGATCTCGGCGACGTTGTGGGGCGGGATGTTGGTCGCCATGCCGACGGCGATGCCGGCCGAGCCGTTGGCGAGCAGGTTGGGAAACCGCCCCGGCAGGACCACCGGCTCCTGATCTTCCCCATCGTAGGTGGCGCGGAAATCCACCGCGTCCTCGTCGATGCCCTCCAGCAGCATCTGCGCCACTGTCGTGAGGCGAGCCTCCGTGTAGCGCATGGCCGCTGCGTTGTCGCCGTCGACGTTGCCGAAGTTGCCCTGGCCGTCGACCAGCGGGTAGCGCGCCGCGAAGTCCTGGGCGAGGCGCACCAGGGCGTCGTAGACCGCGCTGTCGCCGTGCGGATGGAACTTGCCGATCACGTCGCCGACCACCCGCGCGCACTTCTTGAAGCCGGCGTCGGGATCGAGGCGAAGCTGGCGCATGGCGTAGAGCAGTCGCCGGTGCACCGGCTTGAGCCCGTCGCGTACGTCCGGAAGCGAGCGGGAAACGATGGTCGACAGCGCGTAGGAGAGATAGCGCTGTGACAAGGCGTCCGCGAGGCGGACGCTCTCGACGCCGCCGGGAGTCAGTTCGGTCATTGCGCGCGCGCCTGATTCGGACCGTGGCCAGATGCCAACATGGTAACGGTGCCGAGCCGCGTGTCAAAGACCGCGCCGGCGCGAATCAGTCGCTGTCACCGTCGCTGATCTCATAGTCAATGGGCTTGAAGCGAAAGTTGTTGGACTGGCCCGCCGAGCATGCGGTCATGCCCACCACCAGATCCATCATGGCCTCGAATGCGATGCTTTGGCCGGCCTTGCTGAGGGGCGGGCGCACCGCGATCCGCCCGCTGGCGCCATCGATGTCGACGTGCATGAACACGTTGAAGGCAACGGGAATGTCGTCCGGCGCAATGCCGTACGGCGCCAGCGACGCCTCCAGGTTGCCCTGGCATCCGGGAGGCGGTTGCTCGTCATCATACAGTTTACGGAACATCTCCGCCGAGCACGGGCTCAACGTAAAATCGTGACGGCCGACCTCGTCGGCGATGATCCGCAGCATTGGGGTCGAGCGATTAGAGTAGAGCATGTCGCCGGCGGTCAGAAACAGTCGGCCGGCGTAGTCGATGGACCGTCCCGACGAAAGATGCTCCCGAACGTCCGCGGCGTTGAAGCTGACCAGGTCGGAAACCTGTTCCCCCTCCGGGTCGATGACGGTGAGGCGCTGCCCGCTCCCCAACCGAAACGCGGTGCCGGAACGGGGCGCGATCCGCCGCCGCATTCAGCTCACCTTCGTCAATGCGCCGGCCTTCTTCCGCTCGCTGGCTATCTTCAACGAGAACGGGCATTGCCAAGCGTCGTCGATGATGCGGCCGCTGTACTGGCGGGCCTCCGACATGCTTCCGAAGTTCTCGACCATCGGATTGACATCGCCCTGCACCGCTCGGTCGCGGTTGCGAATGACCGTCCGCATGCGATCGTACTTGCCGTTGGCGCGCAAGCGCTCGAACTGCGCGTGCGGGTTGAACACCATCACCGGATGCTTGAAACGGCGGGCCAATCGCCCTGCCTGCGGGTGCAGGCCGACGACGAAGAAGGCGCGGCCGCCGACGCTCATCGAAAACTCGGGAGCCGCCGGATCGGAGGCGACGGCTTCGTCCCAAGGCACCCCGCCCGCCATATCCAAATCATGCAGACTCTGCAGCCGCTCCCACAACGCGTCTTCGAAGGCCGTCTCCGACAGGTGTAGCGGTCCGCGGAACGCCACGGCCAGCGACTGCGGAATGGCCGCGTCGTCAATGACGGATCGCCCGAACCGGACCAGAGCCGCATATATCGCACGATCATCCCCCGCGTGATCGATTCTTGCGGCGTTCACCACCGACAGCACGCCGTTGGCCAAAGCGGACTTGGCCCCCACGCAGGGAAAGTCGGACTGGCGTATGAATTCCTCGAACTTCGGCTTCAGGTCGGTGTCCATCACTGTCGCAGATCCATCTTCCGTCATCCTCGGCCACGGTGGCACGTTGCGGGAGGGGTAACGGGCTCGCACCGGCGAAGTTCCGGCGCTGCTTCGAAGGCAGCTGCGGACGGCAGACGGCAGCCCCTTGTTGAGTAGATCACTTGATTTGGAATGATCACGGGCGATCGTGTGTTCCGGTCTCACCGTCGCTGCCGCGGTTTTGCAGGCTGGTTGCCGCTGCGATCAGGACATGAAAAGCATCAGCGGATGCGGGGCGGGCAATTCGCTGATGCGCGCCTGATCATAAAAGCGGCTGCTGGCGCGGCTGGGATAGGGGGGCAAGCCCAGCCGGCCAGCAAGCCCACCGTCGGCGAACCGACGGCGTCACACATTATTCTTCATTCACGCGACCGGCGCCACACCTTATCCGCGCCGCTCCTCATTCGCAAACTCCACCGGCACGGAAAGGCCGCACCAGAACCGCATACGGGCGCGCCAGCCGATCAGATGATCTCCACATAGTCGATGCGCCCGTACTCGCCGCCCTGCTGCCGGGTGCTCACCTCGATCACATCGCCCGAATCGAGGGACGCCGTGAACACGCGCTGGCCCCAGCCGGTGCTCTTGTCGAACGGCCACGCGGACACCTCCGCGTCATCGACCAGGACGGTTCCGCTGCCGGCGCCGTCGCTCTCGTCGTTGTAGCGGACCACGATCTGATGGTCTCCCGTGTCGCCGGTGAACACGAACTTGCCGGAGCCTTCGCTGAAGGTCTTGACGTGCTTGCCGCCCGACGACGCCGCTCGGCTCTCGACCGAATAGCCATCGAGCTTCATGGCTTCGGCCTCGATCCGCCCGCCGCTCAGCGTCGGCAGATCCCCGCTCGACGGTGGCGGCTCTTCGTTCGAAGGCGGCGGCTCTGTTGATGGCGGCGGTGACGGCGGCGAGGATCCATCGTCGGTCCGCACCTCCACATAGTCGACGCGCCCGTACTCCCCGCCCTGCTGCCGGGTGCTCACCTCGATCACATCGCCTGCGTCGAGGGATGCGGCAAATACTTGCTCGCCCCAGCCGTTGTTGCCGTTGAACTGCCAGGTGGACACCTGCGCTCCGTCGACCGAGATGCGTCCGCTGCCGGCGCCGTCGTTCTCGTCGTTGTAGCGGACCGCGATCTGATGGTCTCCCGTGTCGCCGGTGAACACGAACTTGCCGGAGCCTTCGCTGAAGGTCTTGACGTGCTTGCCGCCCGACGACGCCGCTCGGCTCTCGACCGTATAGCCGTCGAGCTTCATGGCTTCGGCCTCGATCCGCCCGCCGCTCAGCGTCGGCAGATCCCCGCTCGACGGTGGCGGCTCTTCGTTCGAAGGCGGCGGGTCTGTTGATGGCGGGGGTGGCGGCGGCGAGGATCCATCGTCGCTCCGCACCTCCACATAGTCGACGCGCCCGTACTCGCCGCCCTGCTTGGTTGTTGCGACCTGTAGAACGTCACCGGACGCGATGGTCGCCGTGAACACGTGTTCGTTCCAGCCGCTGTTCTTGTCGAAGCGCCATGTGGACGTTTGCGCGCCGTCAATGAAAAAGCGACCGGTCCCGGCGCCGTCGTTCTCGTCGTTGTGGGCGACGGCGATCTCGTAGACACCATCGGCGCCGGTGAACACGAATGTGCCGGAGCCCTCGCCCAAGGTCTTGACGTGCTTGCCCCCGGAGGACACGGCGCGGCTCTCGATGATGTAGCCATCCAGCTTCATGGCTTCCGCCTCGATCCGCCCGGCGCTCAACGTCGGTAGATCCCCGGTCGGCGGCGGCGGCGAGTCATCTGCTGCGGCTACCAGCTTTCGCAGCAGATCGTTCATGGCGACGTTGAATGTGTTGGGGTTCCCGATGCTGGGCGCATTCCAGGCAGCGACCATGTTCAGGCTGGGGATCACCGTAAGAACCTCGCGGTTCCAGTGGCCGTTGGCCTGGAAGGTGTCAATCGGCGCATCCGGCCACATCTGACCGTTGGTATTGAACCACAGGTTCATGCCGTAGACGCCTGGGCCGAGCGGCGTCTGATCGGCGCCGGCGCCGTCGGGGCGCATGTTGAGGTAGTCGTCGACCGGACTTCCGGACGTGCGCGGCAAGTCGGCCGGGACCTGGGCTTTGAAATAGGTGTCGAAGTACGACGCCGGGAGGAGCTGCTTGCCGTCCCACTCTCCCTCGTTCAGCCACAGCCAGCCGATGCGGGCAAAGTCGCGCACGCTGGTCGCCAGCCCGACGTCCTTGCGCACCGCAACCGTCGAGTCGAGGATCGCCCCGTCCTGGAAGTCCAGGTCGCCGAGCCTGTTGGGATCGGTTGCCGTGGCGTTCGCTGAAGCGTCGTCGAACACCTCTTCGAACAGCGTCTTGGTATAGAGCTTGATGGCGTAGTCGTTGTAGCCCCATGCCTGCCCCGGCGTCTCCGGCAAGGCGTAGCCGCTCATGTTGTTCGCCAGGTGCCGGAACGACAAAGTGAGGTCGTCAGCCCGCAATTCGCTGCTCCAGCCGTAGTCCGCGATGGGCTCGTCGAGGCTGGCGAGGCGGCCTTCCTGAAGCGCAAACAGCGCCATTGTCGAATAGACCGGCTTGGCGGCCGAGGCCCACTCGATCTCCTTGCTGTCGCTGCCCCAGCCGTAGACCTTGTACCCATCCTTCACGATGAAGCCGTTGAGATCGCCAGTGGCGTCCCGAAACTCGTCAAGAGCCGACGACTGCAAGCCGGCAGCCTCCGGCGTCCTGGTGGCCCATGTCGCGCCAGGGTAAATCATGTCCAATCCCCTATCTTCTGACGATGCACGAACGCCATTCGCGACGCATACCGCCCGACTTTTAGTTGAATCTTACGATCATTATACGCAGACCGGTGGCCGTCGGCAAATCCCCTGTGCACGCATAGGTTATCTGCTGGCTTTGCATACGTTCCTAGCAGCCTGCGCGGCTCACGCGGCCGGCGATGCGGTCCATCATCAGGCGACGCGCCGGCGGCAACTCGGGAGGACGCGACGGGGACCGCGACATGCCGTTGGTCAACGCGCCGTAAACATGCCGCTGCAGGAAGTGGGCCGTGAGGGTCAATCCGGCCAGCACCTCCTCGTCGCTCGCCGCCGCCCCCCCGGCGACCAGGAAGGCGGGGAGCGCCAGCAGCCGATCCCGCCACGGGCCGGCTGCCACCAGCGACACGGCGCGACCGGTCCGCGGCGACACATAGGCAAGATCGCCGCCGGCGCCGGTCACTGCGCAGCGCGTCAGGTCGAGCCCGAAGCCGAGTTCCGCAAGCAGCCGGACCTCCCAGATCACATACGCCTCTGCCCACTGCCGCTCGGAGGCGAGCGCCGCGACCAGCGCCGCGAGGTCATCGAAGGCGCGCGGATGAGGCTCCCGTTCCGCCAACGCCGACTCCAAGATCGCGCACGCCGCCGCCAGCGCGGCCAGCCGATCCGGCTCCCCGAGCAGTCCGGCGGCGACCGCGCTGGTGGGCTCCAGCGTGAAGCTGCCGAGCATGTCGGCCACGCGCCCTCGCCAGCGCGCCCGAACCCCGTTGCCCGGGGTGAGGACGCCGCGGTTGCGGCGGCCGCCGTAGCCGCGCACCAGGCCGGCATGGCGCCCGTGGTCCCGCGACAACAGCATCACCAGGGCCGCGGATTCTCCGTAACGTCGTGCCGACAAGACGATCGCGTCGTCGATCCACTCCATGTCAACACCCGGCCGCCAACGCTGCCGATGACGTGGAGCGAACGCATTTGGCGGTTCTGTTGCAGTGCAAGATGAGGTACGTTGCCGTCTCCCGCGTGGGCTCTACCGCTGGTGACAAGGGGAGTATGGCGTTGAGTGTACACGACATCGAAGTCATGGAACCGCATCCGTGCCGCCGGGGGTTCTTCCGCCGAATTTATGCGCGGGTCGAAGTCTCCAATGCCGACGGCTACTGGGTGTGGCGGCAAATCGACGAAAACGGCAAGCCGCTGACCGATGCCGAGCGGGCGTTCGCCACCGCTGATTCCGCTCTCGACAATGCGGTCAAGTCGCTGAACGGAATCGGTGTCGGCATCGGCGTGTGACTGCGGGGCGCCGCCGGTTTCGGCGTCGGGCGTGGAAGCGGTGCGGCCTCAGGCGCGGAAATCGAGCCCGATGTCGCGATAGCGCTCCGGGTCCTCGCTCCAATCCCGCACCTTGACGTAGAGGAACAGGTGGACGCGACGCTCGAGCATGTCCTCGAGCTCGCGGCGCGCTGCCTCGCCGATTGCCTTGATGCGGCTCCCTCCGCGGCCGAGGATGATGCCCTTGTGGTTGGCGCGCGCCACATAGATGACCTGATGGATACGGACGCTGCCGTCCTCCTGGTCGGTCCACTGCTCGGTCTCGACGGCAGAGGCGTACGGCAGCTCCTGGCGCAGCTGAAGATACAGCTTTTCGCGGACGATCTCCGCCGCCAACAGACGGAGCGGCATGTCGGAGACCTGATCCTCGGGGAACAGCCACGGGCCTGGCCGCAGGTGCGCCACCAGGTGGGCCAGGAGATCCGGGACGCCATCGCCGCTCAGCGCCGAGACCATGAACGTGTCACTGAAGATGCCGGTAGCCGCCAGTTCGGCCGAAAGCGCCAGCAAGCGGCGCTTGTCCACCCGATCGACCTTGTTCAGGACCAGGACCGCCGGCCGTCGGCGCTGCGCCATAGCTTCGACGATGCGGCGGGTGTCGGCATCGACGCCGGCGACGCTGTCGACCACCAGCATCGTATCGTCCGCATCGGCAGCGCCGCTCCACGCCGCGGCCACCATGGCCCGGTCGAGGCGCCGCCGCGGCTGAAAGATGCCCGGCGTGTCGATCAGCACCAGCTGCGCGTCGCCGGAGAGGACAATGCCGAGGATGCGCGAGCGGGTCGTCTGCACCTTTGGCGAGACGATCGAGACCTTTGTCCCGACCAGCCTGTTGACCAGCGTCGATTTGCCGACGTTGGGGGCGCCGAGGACGGCGACGAACCCGCACCGCGTTTCCAGCTCTTGCTGTCGTTCAGGCGTCTTCATTGGCCATGATCCGATCCAGGCAAGCCCGCGCCGCCGCCTTCTCGGCGAGGCGCTTGGAGGCGCCGCTCGCCCGTTCAATCCCGAGTCCCGCCACTTGGACCTCGACGGAGAAGCACGGCGCATGGGCCGGCCCTTCGCGGCCGACCTCCCGGTAGCGCGGCAGCGGCAGGCCCCGTCCCTGCGCCCACTCCTGGAGCGCCGTCTTGGGATCCATCGGCGGCTTCAGTGATTCTTCCATCAGTTGTTGCCAGTGTCGCCTGACGAACCCATCGGCTGCGTCGAGGCCGCCGTCGATGAACAGCGCTGCGAGCACCGCTTCGCAGGCGTCGGCGAGCAGGCCTGGATTGGTGCGGCCGCCGCCGTCCTCCTCGCCGCGGGACAACGCAAGGCAGGCACCGAGCCCGATGTCTTCAGCCACCCGGGCCAACGCTTGCCGGCGGACCAGGGCGGCATGGCGGCGCGCAAGCGCTCCCTCGGCCTCGTGCGGGAAGCTTTCGAAGAGCAGGTGCGCCACCACCAGCCCCAGCACCCGGTCCCCGAGGAACTCGAGCCGTTCGTTGGAGCGGGCGTTGCCGACGACGCTGGAATGGGTCAGCGCGAGCTGGAGAAGGCGCGGATCCCGAAAGCGATGGCCGAGCCTCGCTTCAAGATCGCCCGTGCGGCTGGCGCGGTCGTCGCTCGCGGTCTCTTCGCCGATCATTCGATGCTGTCAAAAATGCGATCGACCCGGAGCGTGCGAAACCACTCCCACACTTTCCATACCTCTCCGTCGACCGAAAAGAAAATGAACTCCGCCCGGCCGACCAAATTGTCGTACGGAACGAACCCCACTTCGTTGCGGAAGCGACTGTCGCGGGAACTGTCGCGGTTGTCGCCCATGGCGAAGTAATGGCCCTCCGGCACGGTGTAGACGTCGGTGTTGTCGAACGGGCTGTCGTCGCCGTCTTCAATGATGAAATGCCTGCGGCCGCCCGGCAGCACTTCGACGTACCGCTGGAAGTTGCGCATGTTGCCGAACGGGCCCACGACTTCGTAATCGCCGGCGTC